>JAZDGJ010000048.1:0-12907 GCA_043807015.1 Candidatus Woesearchaeota archaeon
GATTACCACCGTGCAGACAAGTTCTTTGACATTTACGCCATGGCGTTTATGTCTATTGCTGCTTTGAGGTGGAAGCCATTGGAGAAGTGGCCTTTGCTTGGCTTGTTTTTCTACAGGGGAATCGGAGTTGTGCTATTTGAAATGACTGGCTTGAGATGGGTTCTTCTCGCTTTCCCAGATCTCTTCATATTCTACTACTTTTTTTGCGCAGCGAGGAACAGGTTTTTTCCTTCCTACAACCTTACAAAAAAGCGCGTTGCAATAATACTGCTGATTCTTCTCATTCCAAAGCTTGCAGAGGAATATCTGCTGCATATCAAGGACTGGCCCTGGACGTGGCTGGGCAAGTACTTAACGTGAATCAAACACGCTGGACTGCGCCCAGAGCAACATTGAAATATGGATATTCATTCCCTACTTTGCGAAAATGACAGA
This sequence comes from Candidatus Woesearchaeota archaeon, assembly GCA_043807015.1. Taxonomy (GTDB): domain Archaea; phylum Nanobdellota; class Nanobdellia; order Woesearchaeales; family UBA10216; genus JAZDGJ01. Next base: position 436 of record JAZDGJ010000048.1, read on the forward strand.
GAACGCGAAAACAATCAGTATCGGAGGATTGCCTGCAGATTTGAGTATTATTGACAGCCCTAATTTCCTGATTTTCATTCATGGTGTTGCCAGCGACAAGAATTCGCCGAGGATGGTGGCAGCAGGCAAAGCAGTTTCAGAAGCAGGCATAGCTTCAACCTTAAGGTATTCATCTTCGAGGAATTGGAGCCAATACAATCCGTCTCAGCATCCTAGGGTGAAGGCACTGGCATTTGGGAATAAGACATTCCAGGAGCAGTTGCATGAGTTGGATACAGTGGTTGAATACGCTATAGCAGAATTTCACCCTGAAAGAATTTTCTTAAGCGGGCATTCGTACGGCGGCGCCCTTGCCATTATGGAAACCTGGCAAAAGCCGATTGCGAAGGCTTTGCTGAGTAGCCCACAGGTGCATTTAACTGAAAAATGGTATAGCCGACCGCTTTATAGGGGATTTCCCAGCGCGGACATCTTTTCAGCAATTCTTCAGAGATGCGAATGCCCACTATATATAATCCATGGAGACAATGACTTAGATGTGCCAATAGAGCAATCTGAATGGATAACCAAGCAAGCTAAAAATTCAGTTCTAGAAAGGATAGCCGGAGCAGACCACAGTTATTCCGGTAAAACGCAGGAATGGGTTCGTCATCATATTGCCGCTTTTCAATAGCTGCAGAAATGTTTAAGAAGATTACTACCTTCGCTCAGTGCATGGACGTCGGCTTTGTTGGCATGGACCTTGACGGCACGCTGCTTGACACAGATTCTGACAAGCACGGCTCTCCAAAGTACCTGGAAAGCCTTGAAATAATAAGAGAAATGACAAAAAATCAGGCTCCAGACATTAGCCGGTTTAACGGGTTCTTTGATGAATTTGCCCGGCAATCGGAGGAGCTGAGCATGAGATTGTCTTCCAAAGTATTCGCTGAGCTTATGCAGAAGCACTACAACATCCCTGTTTCGCTCCAGGAATTTGGAAATTACAGGATTTCAATGAGGGAGAAAACTTATGCAGAGTCCGTCAGGTTTATTGGCGAAAATGGCAATAATAGCGGAAACTGGCTTGCAGAATTGCCTTCGGAAATCCAAAACAAGCTTGTGCTCGTGACCAGCGTAAGCAAGGAGGCATTGCCCTATATCGCAGCCAATCCGCAACTGAAAATAGCTGGCAGGACACTGGATGATTTTTTCGGCAACCGCATTGTTTTTGGCGACAAGGTTCTTTGCACAGGCGAACCAATCCTGCACAGGAAACCCAGCCCTGAGCCCTACGAAAAGGCCATGGCTTTGACCAGCCATGTGAGCGAGCGCGGTCTCGTGGGCATTGCATTTGAAGACGGGAAAAAAGGGATAATCTCGGCAAAAAACGCGCGTTACAATAATGGAAGGCTGTTCGTTGTCGGCATTGGGACATCACTGAGTGAGGCTCAGGCCGGGGAGGAAGGAGCAAAATATTTCGCGGCTACGCTCTGTGCAGTAAAGCTGCCTGATCTGCTGGACGCTTACATGAGGGCAAAATGAAACTTGAAGAAATCCTTGAGAATCCTGTAGCATTCCTGCGATATTCAGAACGATATGTAAACCTTGGCTCACCCAGCGGGTTTGGCTCGATTAATGAGGTTTCTGCAGCCTACAGACCCGAGCACGGGAACGAATCATTCCTGCTTCCTTTGATTCCGAGCCAGGACATGGAAGTTATTGGTTCCACGTCTTTGGCAGTCCGGGGCATGCCTACGCATCCAGACATGACGAAAGATTCTACCATAGCCCACTTAAAAGTCTCACCCACTGCATCATCAAGGACAGTCCTTGTATTCTCGAAGGAGCCTTATTTCATCAAGCTGCACTTCGGCGGGAAGATAGGTAGAGTCTCCCGCCAAATCAGGAGGAAAGACGTGGCAAGGGCAGTTTACGCCAGCGAGCTATTGGAAGCCCAAAACGATTTGGCTTTCGGATTTTTGCCTGAGCCGGCAGGCGTTTTTTCTGAAAAATTGGGCTACGGCGCAATCTTCAGGCAACTTGACGCTCATCCCCGGAGGGCTGACAATTTCCTGATTCCTATGTTCAGCCTTTTTGCGCCAGATGAAAAGAGACCGGAAGACAAGCTCCTTGTTGCACAACTGCTGGATGCAAACCCCGCAAGTTACGGGCTGCTGGTTGAAACACTCTCAAAGTTCTACGTCAACTCCGCGCTGCAGCATAATTTCCTTTTTGAGTCACAAGCACAAAACATCCTGCTTCAGATAAAAAAGGACCTGAGCATAGACAGGATAGTTGTAAGAGATTTTTTGGACTTCTACATTGATGACGATAAAGAACAAGTAATGAGGAATTTAAGTGTGTTCGCGGGGGAAGAAAGAAAGTGGTTTAGAAGTTTTATATTCGATTTCAAATTCGGCGTCTATGTGCTCAGCCCGCTCGAAAATGCCCTCAAGGGCTGCGGTTACAATGAATTCAGGCAGGATTTTATTGCCAGCTTACACGATAAATTGTCAGGACTCGGCTTAAAGGACAAATTCGCAAGCGACATGCCTGCAGGTGCTTACGGATATGGGAACACCGCTGACATTGTTGTCAATCACAAGCCGCAACTTGTTCCTGTCGGAGAGCCTAGGTACAGGTAGCTTATCTGAGCGCTTCCAGCACCCTGGTTTTAATCCCTTCCTTGTCCAGCTGAAAGTAACGGAGCAATTCAGGGAAGCTGCCTGATTTCCCCTTCTCAAAGCCGTAGGACGCAACATAAGACGGCCGGGCGGAATTCTTTTGCATCAGCTGCGCAGCAACCACAGAGCTGAGCACAAAGGGATTGCCATTGTAGAACGTTAGGCATGGCCTGTTGTCAAGAATGCGATGCTCAATTCCACTGAGCGATTTCAGCGCAACAGCGTTGATTAGCCTGAAGTCTATACCCTGCTGGTTGAGTTCCTGCTTTGCCTTGAATGCCTCCCCTGTTTCAAGACCTGAGGCAATGACTGTCAGCTGAGGATTATTTTCCTCTCCGATGATTTGATATTCAAAAGTCTCATGCATCCTTGGCAATTGTGGTGTGGCTTGGTTATGCACCCGTATGTAAGAAGGACGTCTTTCCAATGCTTTGTTAATGCTGCGGCGCAGGTCGGCGACGTCTGCCGGCTCGTATAAGCTCATGCCCGGGATTGCAAGGATTACGCCAGGCTGCCCTGATGACTGGTGGGTGCTGCCGTCAAATGCCCCGCAAAGCCCCGGAGTATCGCTCATGATAATGACGCTGCTGTCGCTCTGCGCAAGCACATTAAATTGGTCTGCAGACCTCATTGTGAAAGATTCGCAGGCATGTATGAATATTACTGCAGAAGGGTCAATTTTTGAAATCCCATGCGCCATCCCTATCGAGTGCTGCTCTCTTACCCCGACATTAATCTTGTGGCCTTTTATCAGGTTCACAGACTCCTGTGCAGCAGGCGGCACAACGTCCGCATACAGATAATAAAGCTGCCTGCCCTGCTTTGAAGCTTCTTCTGCAACTGCAGCAACCAGCACGCTGCTTTGCGTGAACAAGGGCTTGCTGCTGCTTGCGGTTTCAGGCATACCTATGCTAATTATAGCAGGCGAAGGTTTTCTGTATTCAGGCTCGCTGCTTGCTTCCCTGAGCTGTTCGATATGGCTGGCGACATCCTTGTCAGATGCCGGCTTGTTTCTGTAGGATTCAAGAATCTCATTCTTTATTTGCGGCAGCCGGTTTTTGTCAATTTCAGAGAATTTGTGATAGCCACTTATGTGCTCCTTGGCGCCCATCAGGCCTTTTCCCTTTTCAGTAGGTGCGATGATAATAGTCGGTTTTCCGGTTTTGCGCGATGCCGTCTCATAAGCGCGGATTATCTCAGGTATGGAATGGCCATCACTTAATTCAAGCACATCCCAGCCGTAGTTGCTCCAGATTCCTGCCACGTTGCTTCCTGAGTCTGTTTCGCTGGTGGAAGTTGAAAGCTGCTTGCTATTCTTGTCCATGACGCAAATAAGGTTCTCAAGGTGCAAATTGCTGGCGTGCCTTGCAGCCTCGCTCACGTTGCCTTCCTGCTCTTCACCATCGCCGAGAAAAACCCAGGTCCTGTAAGGCTTGTTGTTGTTCCGGTCGCTCAGCGCCGAGCCGACACCATAGGAAAGAAGCATGCCCAATGAGCCTGAAGGAGTAATATCAACAGAAGGCACAAGAGTCATGTCTTCATGCCCCTGCAGCCGGCTGCCGAATTTTCTGTAAGTGGCAAGATCATCCTTTGAAATGAAGCCCAGCATTGAAAATATGCTGTATCTTAAGGGACCAAGGTGCCCTCTAACAAGAACCTTGTCCCTGTTTCGGTTTTCGGGGTTTTTGTAATCCATTTTCAGCAAGCCTGAGAAATAAAGCGAAGCCATCAACTCAACACTCGACATTGGACCTCCTGCGTGCCCGCTCTGCGCAGAAACAAGTGTCTCTAATATGTCTTTACGCAATTCTGCGCAGATGCTTTCAAGCGTTTTTATTTGTTCCCAGCTGTGCATTTTCCCCTTTTGACTACCCTTCTGCAAACCTCTGGTATTTCAGACGGTATTGTTCACCATTCTTCCAAATCCTCATTCCCTTGCTGAAGCCGAAAATCCTCAAGGTTTCCGGCTCTACTTGGATATATTCATCAAGATGGCCTGCCAAATTTTCCAAATCAGACTTAAACCCTGTTGCGTACATTGTGGGTCCCATTGAGCTCATGCCGCTTATGTCCACGCTCTTGAAAGAGCCCAACTTTGAAAGTATGCCTGATAATTGCTGGATACTGTCAGGATAAAAGACCTTAAAAACTTGAGGCACAAGAAAATATTCATTCAGCTTTTTCATTGCCTCGCCCATTGCCTTAAAATCATTTTTCCTCATTGCAGGGATAAAATCCATAAGGACCGTTTTGCACTTGGCATCAGATAATTTTTTTTCAGAGATTATTTGATCATCTGTGAATCTTGTATTGTCTTGGGCAGCCTCCTCGTTCTTTCTCAGAGGGTGATCTCTTTTTGGACAGGGCAGCTTTGGGGAAAAGCACATTATTCGATAGTCTTCAGGCGGCTGGGCGATGTCAGCAATATCAATCCCATCGCAGATTACCGGTATGCCGCCATAGAATCCTGCGGCAACTCCGCTGCCAGTAGTTAATCCAAAGCAAATTTCTTTTTCATTTTTTCTGGCAGTCTCAACATAGTTCATCCCAATAAGCTTTCTAAGGTTGTATTGGCTGATTGGCCGGTTAAACAGCTCATTAAGCGCCACAGCAGTCGAAGCCATTAGGGCCGAGGTTGAGCCCTTCCCCTGGTGATTTTGGACATCTGAATGAATATTGAGGCTTAAGCCTCCTTTGTAGCCTACTGCCTCGCAGAAAACTCTGGCAATATGGTCTGATTCCGGATGGTAATCCCTGCCAAAGAAAATCCCTTCGCCTTCTTTTACTTTTGCCTCGCACAGAGTCGGATAATCGTCAACGCTGAGCGCAATCGCGCCGCCAGCAGGATTAGCCGGGCTAAACTGCAGTATGTCCAGCACAGTCGCATGCACGCGGGAAGGATGGCTAACGATGACTGTTTTATCAACTAATTTCTCCAGCGGAGGGATTTCAAAGCCCGGCATATTTTCAGGTACGCAAATCCTTGACTTGTCTCCTGGCTTGAAGGGAGAAAAATCTTTTTTGACCTCGCTCATATTTTGACCCCGCTCATATTAAAAAGACAGGTAATTCAACGGCGTATTTAAAGCTTTTTTAATTCCGCAGTGACTACAAATGGCAAAATTTTAAAATAGCTGAAAATTGCCGTATGGCATGGCTATCGAAAGGTACGTGCTTACCGGGGGAACATATTCAGGCAAGAGCAGTTTAATTGACTTTTTGCAGAAAGAAGGCTTTAACGTTTTTCCTGAGGCGATTATTGCAAGCCGCGACGAGCTGAATAAAGCAGGCATTAACCACCACAAAAACCACTATGCGTGGACTGAGCTGATAATAAAGAAGGCGACAGAATACTTTGAAAGTGCAAGTGATGGCATTAATTTTTATGACCGGGGGATGCCGTGCTACGTGCTATTCTCTGCAGAGCGCGCACTGAATTTATATGACAGATTATACGGTTTATGCCGCTCGATGAAGTATTCCTCTCCGGTCTTCTTCCTGGAAACAATCAAGCCTTTTGTCCCTCACAGACGCGATATAAGTGAGAAATCCAATACGAAAATAGAAGAAAAAACAAGGGCATTCTACACGCAACTGGGTTATGAACTGGCTGAGATACCCTACTTTACCTCTGACGAAAAAGAAAATAATTTGCGCAGGAAGGAGCTTATTTTAGGGCATTGCCTGCGTCAATAGAGCAAGTTTTAAAAACACCCCCCTAATTCTCCACTTTGCGCCTCGCTGGTGTAGTCCGGTCAATCATATTGCCCTCTCGTGCCAGAAAAGTCTGGCTGCCTTAGGTCGGCGTAAAGCCGACCGGCGCTGCGGCGCAACGTGCCAGAGAGCTGAGAAAGGCAATGACTCGGGTTCAAACATCTGCCCAGCCAGATGCCATCTGCATCAAGTGGGACATTCTGCGGAAGTCCCACGGATAACGGCGGCTAGGCAGTTTGAAAGTCCCGAGCGAGGCATTTATGAGATGTGTGCTTAGGTCGAAAATCCACAAGGCGACTGTCACAGAAGCTAATTTGAACTATGTCGGAAGCATAACTATTGACCAAGATTTGATAGACAAAGCCGGGTTCTGGATTGGAGAAAAAGTCCTTGTTGTCAGCAACACAACTGGAAACAGGCTGGAGACTTACGTCATAGCCGGCGAGCGCGGCTCTGGCATCATCTGCATGAACGGCGCAGCAGCCCGCAGAATTAAGGTTGGTGAAATAGTAATCATAATGGGCTTTGAGCTTTCTGACAAGCCAATAAAGGCAAAAAACATTCTTGTGAATTCAAAAAACAAGTTCGTAAGATATCTTTAATGCGGCCGCCGTAGTCCAAAAAAAAAGGACTGTGACTTATCTCCTGGAAACAGGACTTAAGGCATGTATTGCCTTAATACTCAACCCTGCCAAATGAGTGACAATTTTATCCTTTACTCCATGAGAATGTTTTTTCGCAGCTTTTAGCCAATATTCTCTTGAATCTTTATCAGCAATAGAGTTTCCTATTGGATGCCCTAAAGCACTCTGCAACGCTTCATACTTTCTTTGAGGTTCATGTCTTTGATACTCTTGACGAATACTATCAATAACTGACTGTGCCAGAGGCACCTCAGAATGTTCTTGGGCAGATTTTAGCCATGACTCCATTAAATAATCATCCATACTAGAGTTTCCTCTTGCCCACTTTAATGCTGTACGTATATAATTCTGAACTCTTTCAGGCTCTTTTTCATTATAAATGCCCCAGATGTGTTTTTTAAGAACTTCGACAGGCATTGATGATGCCTTCTCCATTTCTGCTATTGCATCTTCTAAATTTCTTTTGGACGTTACACTTAAATCTCTAGCATATCCCAATGCAATTTTTGCAGCCGCATACTTTGGACTTGTATGTGTGTTAATCATATTAAATTTGATAATAATGGACAGTATTTAAAACTTTCGTTTATTTACCACTGTAAAGATACAACACTATGAAAGACGCCAACCTTGGAGTCCGTAAACAGAAAGAGTATGCGACCGCCGGGATTCGAACCCGGGTAACGACCTTGGCAAGGTCGTATCATACCACTAGATCACAGTCGCGCAATATTCTCTGGATTAACCGCTGTTTGTCAAAAACCACCAATCCAATCCGATGGCATGCTGCATCAAATAATTAAGCTTTGTGGTTTTTGAGCACACTCAGAATTCCACCAAATCTCAGACATTTACAGAATGGTGGAATTCTGATGTTTAATAGTTTTTGGTTGGAATGGGCCCGCTGTGATTCGAACACAGGACATCCACCGTGTAAGGGTGGCGTCATGACCGCTAGACCACGGGCCCGCAGGCAAGGCGAGAGCATGATGGCTTATAAAGATTTCTAACCGAACCTCGCTGACTCGTTATGCCTGCCAAATTCGTCGCCCGCTACTACTACGAAACATAGTAGTAGCCGTAGTGGTTCGTAAGTCGTTACTACTACGAAAAATAGTAGTAGTTACGAAGTATGTTGCCTGGCAGCAATTAGGCTTTTTGCTTAATGGCGCTTTTCAATCCAAACCTTTATAAATTCTGCTCGGAATAAAATTACCGATGGAAGAAGCAATGCAAGACCCTCATGACAGGCTTTTCAGCATACTTCTGGACAAGAATGCCATAACCTGGCAGACGATAATTCAAGAGCTTGTCAAGTCAGAGGAAATGGATCCTTGGGATATTGATGTTTCAATACTCTCAAAGCGCTACATAGACATGCTCAAGAAATTGAAAGAGATGGACTTCAAGGTTTCCGGCAAAGTTGTCCTTGCTGCCGCAATACTCCTGAGGATTAAGTCAACCAAGCTTGTGACAGAGGACATTGGCGAGCTTGATTCCTTGATGGCTGGCGAGCAGGAGAGTTATGATGATTTCTATGATGAGCTGCAAAGCGACCTTGCTTTGGAGGCAAGGGAGCAGATTATGCCTTTGCTGCCCCGTACGCCACAACCGAGGAAGAGGAAAGTCTCAATCTATGATTTGATGCTTGCCCTGCAGAAAGCCCTTGAGGTCAAGGAAAGACGGGTATTAAGGGGCATACCTTCTGTCAAGATTGATGTGCCTGAGCGCAAGATAGAGCTTGGCGCGCTCATTAATGATGTCTACAGGAGGGTTGTTGAGTTCCTGACAAACAGGCAGCGTTTAACGTTCTCGGAGCTTCTCAGAAGCCAGGACAAGGCAGACAAGGTAATGACTTTCATACCTTTGCTTCATCTCGCGCATATTGACCAGAGGAAGCTTGACCTTCTGCAGAAGGAGCAGTTTGGCGAGATAGAGATTGTGCTGCACGAGAAACAGGTCATTGGTTGAAGACTTACGGATTCTGCTTTTGCGATAAGGTGTTCTGGAAAGCTATGAGGTAGGTATCGCCACCTATTGTAGCTTTAGCACGTTTACAATCAGCACTAACAATTGCGGCTAAGCCCTGTGCTTTATCCTTCAACTCAACTGAAAGTTCAAGGTCTGGGTAAGGCTGCACCAAATAAGTGCCTTGCACGCCAGGCGGTAAAAAATTGTCTTCTGGTGTTGGTTGGCGTGAAACAAGGACTTTCTTCTCGCGTGCTTGGCCATTCGGATTAGGAGTAAGTGTCAAATTAAAATATCTGGCAAGCATTGCATACTTTTCTTGAAGTTCCCTAGGTTCCTCTCCTTCTCGAGGCATATAGGACGCGTCAGGTGGCAGTATAAATACCATTTCAAATGTAGCTATTAGGGAATGGTATTTAAATATTCTGCTCCAAGCCGAAAAGGACAAGCGTTGGCAAACAGCAACTTTTATAAAGCACAATATTTTGCCTTGGTAGTATGAAAAAACAGGGGGTGGAATCAATCAATACTTTCAAGATTTTCTCCGGCACGTCTAATCATAAGCTGGCTTCAGCCATAGCCAGGTATGTTGGCATGCCCCTAGGCAAGATTGTAGTCGGAAGGTTCCCTAATGGGGAGATAAGGGTTGAAATCAAGGAAAGCGTGAGGGGATTTGACGTTTTCATTATCCAGAGCACTTGCCCTCCTGTCAATGACAACATAATGGAACTGCTCATCATGATTGATGCGTTCAAAAGGGCATCTGCGAGCTCAATCACTGCAGTAATGCCGTACTTTGGCTATGCCAAGCAGGACAAGAAAAAAAGCGGCCGTGAGCCGATTTCTGCAAGGCTTATTGCAGACCTGCTTGAAAGGGCTGGCGTAAACAGGGTTGTGACAATAGACATCCACGCTGCGCAGATAGCCGGATTCTTCAATCTTCCGATGGAAAACCTTACGGCAATGTCATTGTTTGCAGACCATCTCAAGCATCTCAAGAATACAGTTGCTGTGAGCCCTGACGCTGGCGGAGTGAAGAGGGCAAGGGACCTTGCAAACAGGCTTAATGCGCACAGGATTGCGGTGATAGACAAGTACAGGCCTGACTTCAGGAAAGCAACTGCAATGAACGTGATAGGCAAAGTTTCAGGGTTCAATGCCATAATAATTGACGACTTCATAGATACTGGGGGCAGCATGAAGGAGGCAGTTGAGGCAGTCTTAAACCATGGCGCAAAAAGCGTCAGGATTGCATTTACCCATGCACTGATGACACCTCCGGCAAAGGAAAGGCTTGAGCCGCTCAACATAACTGAGATAATCACAACTGATACAATTCCTGCAAGAGGCGACAGGGCAACAAGCAACATGAAAATTCTGTCCACAGCAGCAATGCTTGGGGACACCATAAAGCGCATCATGGGCAAGAAGTCCTTAAGGACTTACTGGCCTACGGAGAGATGATGGCAGCCAACGAAGACCAGCTTAAGGAAAAATATCTTGCCCTGCAGATGCTTGCCGGCAAGATGAAACAGATTGAGGCTCAGGTTCAGGCAGTTTCCGAGCGTCTTGCCCAGATCAGGGAAGTTGAGGATTCGCTTGATGAGCTTAAGGCAGCAAAGGCTGGCAGTGAAGCTCTGGTGCCTGTAAGCGAAGGGATATTTGTTAAAGCCGCCATAAAAGACACAGCCAGCCTGATTGTAAACGTTGGCTCCGGCGTTTGTGTTGAGAAAACACCAGAGCAGACAAAGGAGCTCCTTAACCAGAGAGTTTCAGAGCTAGCCGCTCACCGCACACAGCTGATAGCAGAACTGGAAATGCAGGCAATGCAGGCAGACAAGCTTGAGACAGAGCTTTCAAAACTGTCCCGATAACGATGTTCGGATTTCTAAAAAAAGGCTTCCAGGAAATTGTCAAGAAGTTCTCAAAGGCTGCAGAGAAGCCTGAGGAAAAGAAAGAGGAGATTAAACCTGAAGCACCAAAGGCATTTCCGCAAGTTGAAAAGCCGAGGATTGAAGCTAAGAAAGAACCTGAAGAAAAGAAGCAAGAAAAAATTATAGCTGAAGAAAAGCCCAAGCCTGTTGAGAAAAAAGAAGAAAAAATAGAGAAGCCGGAAGCTGAAGAAAAGAAGCAAGAAAAAGCTGCAGAAGCAAAGGCAGATGAAAAGAAGGAAGAAAAAGCTGCAGCTGAAGAAAAGCCTGCGGAGAAAGAAGAGAAAAAGGGGTTCTTCCAGAGGTTTGCGGAGAAATTCACCACAACAACAATTTCTGGGCAGAAATTTGACGAGCTTTTTTGGGAGCTTGAGGTGATGCTTCTTGAGAACAGCGTGGCTGTAGAGGTTATAGATAAGCTGAAGAAAGACCTGAAGGAAGCTCTCGTGGAAAAGCCGCTGGAGAGGGGCAAGGTGAACAAGATAATCAGCGAAAAGCTGAAAAAGAGCATAGAAGAGCTTTTCACTGTTGAAAAAGTTGACTTTGTCAGGATGGCTAAGCAGAAAAAGCCCTTAATCATCATGTTCGCAGGCATCAACGGCTCTGGCAAGACAACGACAATTGCAAAGGTGGTCCATATGCTCAAGAAAAACAACCTTAAAAGCGTGATAGCTGCCTCAGACACGTTCAGGGCTGCTGCCATACAGCAGCTTCAGGAGCACGCTGACAAGCTAGGGGTGAAAATGGTGAAGCACGATTACGGTGCAGACCCTGCTGCTGTTGCTTTTGATGCGATAAAATATGCAGAAGCCAACAGGATAGATGTTGTGCTTATTGACACTGCAGGAAGGCTGCATTCAAACGTGAACCTCGTAGATGAGCTCAAAAAAATTGTAAGGGTCACAAAGCCTGACCTCAAGATTTTCGTTGGCGAAAGCATAACCGGCAATGACTGCGTTGAGCAGGCAAAGAAATTCAACGAGGCAATAGGCATTGATGGAATAATACTTGCAAAGGCAGACCTTGACGACAGGGGCGGAGCTGCAATTTCTATCAGCTATGTGACAAAGAAACCTATTCTCTTCCTTGGCATGGGTCAGGGCTACGACGACCTTAAGCCATTTGACCAAAAGTTCATAGTTGATGAGCTTGGGCTGGAAGCTTAGGTGCGTAAGCAATTAAAACTGTGGTCATTCTTCCATTGCAGTCTTCGCCTTTAGGGGAGAACTCCCTGGCGATCCAAAGAGCCTGCGTCGGTTTGGACATGTAGGATTTCGCCCCTTGCGGATTTAAACCTTTAATCCGCTCGAGTATATCGCCAGCGACTTGATACTCTCTGCCGGCTGCATAGGTGTACTGGAAGCCGTATGGGATTACTATGCCGAAAACCCCTGCGTTTTCCATCAGCTTAGGCCTATCCAAGAATTTTAGGCTGAACACATAAGCTTCTATGCCTGCCTGCCTCTGCGAATAGATTGGTTCTACGTTCACACCCACTATTTTCAGGGGCGTTGCTTTAGTCACAATTATGCCTGAAAGCTCCATTTCA
>JAZDGJ010000049.1:0-5579 GCA_043807015.1 Candidatus Woesearchaeota archaeon
CACCAGAGAGCAATCTTTTTGCCTCCCTCTGAGCGCCACTCGTCTACAATTCCTTTATCTGAGGAGAGAACAGCATCAACCGCTGCGTGTGCCACCTGCACTGCAAGCTTCCCTTTTGGCAGCTTCAAATCCTTTCTCACAACAACCACAAGTTTGTAAGGCATGGCAACAGTCTCCTAATTATCTATATTAATCTTTGCAAAGTCAGCCAAACCTTATTTTCTGCCTTTTGCCTTTGTCCCGCACGGGCAGACAGGCATCATGAACAGCAGTATTCCCTTTATTACCGCCAATGTTCCGATGACAACCCACATGTCCCAGCTGGTGTAAAGCCTGACCAAGATAAGCACAATACCCAACACCAGAAGTTTGCATGCTATGCACTGATGCGAATGATGCATACCTTCATCCATACTATCACCTCTTTTTTATCAATATGTATGAGCCCGTATTTAAGTTTTTGGCTTACAAACCTTTAAATACTCCCCGAACATCCTGCTGCTCGGGGAAATGAGGGGAATTAAGACTCTGATAATGCAGGCCAGCACAGAGCTCTGGCGGAATTACGCAACAGCTAAAGATGGCACTGGCTCATTCATATTGCCCCAGAAAAGCTACGCAAAAGCGCTGAATAGCAGGCTTAGGGACAACAGGTGATAGCAATGGCAGCAGACAACGCAATTTTTATCGGCACAAAGCCCTTTATGAACTATGTCACTGCAGTAGTGATGCAGTTTACAACCAAAAATGCGCCTGAGGTTGTTCTCAAGGCAAGGGGAAAATTCATAAGCCGGGCAGTGGACGTGGCAGAAGTTTCAACCAAGCGCTTTCTTGAAGGCCAGGTTGAACTCAAAGGCATTGCGATAAATTCAGAGGAATTCCAGAACACGGAAGGGCGCACAGTAAGGGTTTCAACAATAGAGATAACTGTAGGAAGAAAGTAATCACGCCAGTAACCCGTAAATTCTCGGCGCCAGAACCATAAAAACCCAGATATTGAAAAGAATGTGCGTAGCAACAAAAAGCGCTGTTCTCTCAATCCTGCTGCCCAAAGCAAGATAACCTGCCGCAATTATTGCGTCATAAACAACCGTGAGAATTATTCCGGCCGTGGTTATTCCCATTCCCTTGAAAAATGGAATCAGCAGCGAGACTGCTGCAATCCCTATGAATGAGACAATGCTTCCCTGAGTGAAATGCCCTGTGACAAGGAATGCGAGGAACATCGCCGTAACTCCTGTAATCAATGCCGCGGGTATGCCGTATAAAAATCCTGCAAGAACAGTTACAAGCATTATCAGTTCAAAGCCCAATGAGACTTTTATGAACCTGTTGTAAAGCAGGGATGCGGCGCCTATTATTATAAAGAAGGCAATCGCAACCAGTGGCTTCACATAGCTGAAAAACAGGGAAATTGTGATTCCCAATGCGATTCCTGCAGCCATTGAAGCCCTATCGCTAAGAAGCTCTTTGAGAGTCATAATCCTCTTTCTGGACCACCTACTTGATTGATTAGCCATGGAGCAACCCGATGAGTTTTGGAGCTATTGCGACAAATACCCATGCATTGAAAGCAATGTCTGTTGAGGTAAAGAGAATGCATCTCCAGGGCTGGCTGCCCAGCAGGATGTAGCCGGGGAAGATTATCGCGTTGTAAAGAATTGTCATTGTTATGCCCAGTGCAGTTATGCTGAGCCACGGGCTGAAAAAAGGCATTGCAATGCTGACTGCGGCTATTCCGAGAAATGAGACGACTGTGGAGTGCTGGAAGCTCTGGTTGAAAACCTCTGCTGCAAAAAGCGCTATTCCTCCCGTGATAAAAGCGGCAAGCGGTCCATAAAGAAACCCTGCAGTCACAGTTGACAGCATTATGAATTCTATTCCTAGCGAGACTTTTATGAACCTGTTGTAAAGCATGGAGCAGAAGCCAATTATAATAAGCAATGTAATCACGATTATTTCTGCAACATAATCCCTAAGAATAACCAGCAAAACCAGCAGGACAGCAATTACAGTGATAATCCCCTTTTTCTGGATAAAGTATTTCCTCAGCTGCCCGTAGGAGAGCGTTCTCTCCTTAGCCCATTTCCGCATCTTCTCCATTGACTCCATGAAGTGAGCGCAGAGGGATTTGAACCCCCATCAATCGGTTGCTTCTAATCGCACTGCTTTTTTGCAGCAGTTGTCCATGGGGCTTTATGCCCCATTTGGCGTTTTGCTCGAGCTTTCCTAAAGCTCGATCCGAAGCCGATCGCACTATCCGGGTTGTGCTATACGCCCGAAGTAATGGATTAACATTGTCTGTTTAAAAAACTTTAGCCCATCAGAAAGAGAACAGGCTCAGCCAGAAGCTTGAACAGCATGATGTTGAAAATTATGTTGCCTGTGACAAAGAAAACCAGCTTGAGCCTAAGCTCAGCATCGGGCTGCAGCAAATAAAGGGGCTGGGCAAGCACATTGTAAGCTATAGTCATCCAGATTCCGACACTTGCTATGCCGTGTCCTGTCAGGAAAGATGAAATAATCCCTATTGCGGCTCTCGATGGAACATAGCCAATCACGAATGCGTCTATTGTTGATGACATTATCTCTGCAATCAAAGTCACCACAATGCCGAAAATCGCCCCTGCCCACGGACCATAAGAATATCCCACCAGCACTGTGCCAAATGTCACAAATTCCACTGCAGGCGGAATCCTTATGCTCCTCCTGTAAACCTGCCCAAAAGCGCCAGCTGTAGCCAGAAGCAGGATGCTGACTATTTTTCTCATCTCGCTTGTGAAAATGATTGTTAGCAGGAGAATGGCAAATGCTATTATGACCGCCATCTTGTGCCTAAGGCACAACTTATAGGCTCTTCCCAAAAACTCAGGAACATTTCCAGCAATTTTCCCCGCCATAACAGGAGCAGGGAGGAAAGCGCTTTTAAAAACCTTGCTGAAAAACAGATGCCTGACACCGCAACCTTTTAAAACTCCTTGTTGTAGCTATGCCTCATGGCTGGAAAAGAAGAGAGCAACCTGGGCATTACTGTGAAGAAAGCTGATGATTTCTCAGAGTGGTATACCCAGGCAGTTGTCAAGGCAGGGCTTGCTGATTACACTGCGGTTTCAGGCTGCATCGCCATTAAGCCGTATGGCTTTGCGATATGGGAGAAAATAAGATGCATTGTTGACGAGCGCCTCAAGAAGCTTGGGGTGAAGAACTGCTACTTCCCGCTTTTTGTTCCCGAGTCCTTGCTTTCAAAGGAGGCAGAGCACATCAAAGGCTTCAAGGCAGAGGTTGCTTGGGTTGATTACGGCGGAGACACAAAGCTCGGCGAAAGGCTTGCGGTAAGACCGACTTCAGAAGCCATAATGTATGACTCTTTCTCAAAATGGATCAGGAGCTGGCGCGAGCTTCCATTGAAGCTCAACCAGTGGAACAATGTGGTAAGGTGGGAGTTCAGGCACCCTGTGCTTTTTTTAAGGACCAGGGAGTTTTTATGGAACGAAGGGCATACGGCTTTTGCGACAAAAGAAGAGGCAGAAAAGGAAATCGGGCAAATCATCGCGATGTACAAGGATGTCTGCGAAAACTACCTTGCCCTTTTCGGTGTTGTTGGCAGGAAGACAGAAAACGAGAAGTTTGCCGGCGCAGAATATACTACATCAATAGAATACCTGCTTCCTAATGGGAAGGGAGTGCAGGGTCCTGATGCTCATCATGACGGCCAGAAATTTGCAAAGGCATATGGCATACAGTTCCTTGACAAGGACGGGAAAAAGAGCTTTGTCTGGCAGAATACATGGGCAATAACCACGAGGATGATAGGGGTAATGGTTGCAGTGCATGGCGACGACAAGGGCTTGATACTGCCTCCAGAACTTGCGCCTATACAGGTTGTCATAGTGCCGATATTCTCTGAAAAAGACAAGGATTCTGTAATGAAAAAAGTCCGCGAAGTTTCCTCAAAGCTCTCCAAAAAATTCTTGCTTGAAGTTGATGACCGCGAATACTCGCCGGGCTGGAAATTCAACGAATGGGAGCTGAAGGGCGTGCCCATAAGGGTTGAGATAGGACCGAAAGACGTTGCCAAGGACCAGGTTGTTGTTGTCAGGAGGGATAATGGAAAAAAATCATTTATCCCCTCAGCAGATGCTGCCGCAGAGATTGAAAAAGCCCTTGGGGCAATCCAGCAGGAGCTTTTCAACAGGTCAAAAAAATTCCTTGAGGAAAATACTGAAGCAGTTGCGGATTTTGCAAAGCTTTCTGCTGCAATAAAGTCAGGCAAGATGGCAAAATGCTTTTTATGCGGAGGGGAAAAATGCGGAGCCCAGATTAAGGAAAAAACCGCTGCAACTCCGAGGTGCATCCCTTCCGGCAGCAAATCAGGAAAGTGCGTTATCTGCGGAGAAGAGGGGCCTGAGACTTTATTTGCCAAGGCGTACTAGGTTGTTAAGTCAAGTTCTTAAGTGTACACTCCGGCTGGCTGCGCCCAAGTTTCACTTGGGTTCCTCTCTTCCCGCCACAATAGATAAGGCGGGAGAGAGGAAGTCGCACTTAGGTGCGACCGAAACTGGCTCGCATAGGTAGCAACTTTTCAATACGGCCACATAGGCACAAGTTTTATATACCAGTATTCTTAACCCTACACTTACTTTCGGGGGTGGAAATATGGACAAGATGGAGTTAATTATGGACTTAAAGGAGCGAATAAGGAGCCACAGCGCAGTTCAAAATGATGAGCTCGCGATGGAAATTGCCCGAAGATGGGCTAATGCCTGATTTTTTTCTTTTCTTAAGCTAAATATTTTTATAGAAGGCAGCAGTTGGAAAACTGAAATGATATTTGAGCAGCTCAGCGGGTTTTTTGTCAGCATAATTTCTGCAACCGGCTATTTCGGCGTATTCTTCCTTATGGTGCTTGAGAGCATGGTGTTTCCTGTCCCATCCGAGCTTGTAATGCCCTTCGCAGGATTTCTTGTCGCAGACGGAAAAATGAATTTCTGGCTCGCCATACTTGCAAGCAGCCTCGGCTCAATAGTTGGATCGCTTGTGTCGTATTCCGTTGCTTATTACGGCGAGAAAGAGGTCGTGCACCGCTTTGGAAGGTTTTTGCTTCTTGACAAGGGCGAGCTTGAATGGACAGAGCAATGGTTCAGGAAAAAGGGAAGCATAACAATACTGATAAGCCGCTTCATTCCTGTTGTGAGGCATCTTATATCGCTTCCTGCCGGATTGGGCAGAATGAACTTAAAGCATTTCATTGCATACACGCTGATAGGCGCCACTGCATGGAACGCATTTCTCCTTTTTGTAGGCGTAAAGCTCAGGGAAAGATGGGAGATTGTGCACAAATACAGCAGCCAGCTGGACGTTGTTGTAGTGGCGCTGATTGCGGTTGCGGCAGCCTTCTATATCTATAGGCATATAAGGAAACACAGGCATATAGCTGTTGCCAAATAGAAAAGTTTAAATACCCCTATTCCAAAAGAAGCTAGTAATATTACTACTATAATAAAAAAGGAGGCGATTAGATGATGAAGAGAGCTCAAGCGGCAATGGAATTCTTGATGACCTATGGATGGGCCATCCTG
>JAZDGJ010000050.1:0-18358 GCA_043807015.1 Candidatus Woesearchaeota archaeon
GTTTACAACAGTTGACGGCTGGACTATTCAGGGCACATTGTATAATGGCACTGGCAAGAATATACTGCTCCTCCACGGACTTGGCGACCACAGGGCTGCCTGGACTGAATTTGCCAGAGTCCTGAAGCAGAATGGCTACACTGTTCTGGCAATAGACTTAAGGGGGCATGGCAAGAGCACAATGGCTGATGGCGTGAACAAGACATGGGATGACTTCACTAATGCTGATTTTGCAGGCATGCCCAAGGATGCTTCTGCTGCCCAGCAGTTTCTGGGAAATGAGAACATCTCCATTATCGGCGCAAGCATTGGCGCAAATATTGCCTTGAATTATGCTGCCCAGAGCGGCAAAGTTCCCTCACTTGTGCTTCTTTCGCCAGGGCTCAACTATAAGGACATAACAACCGAGAGTGCGATGAGGCTTTACGAGGGAGCGGTTTTCCTTGCCGCAGGCGAGATTGACAGCTATTCTGCTGACTCTGCAAGCAGGCTTTATGACCTTGCCTCAGGAAAAAGGGAGCTTAAGATATACAATACCGGCAACCATGGAACACAGCTTTTGAAGGATCAAGCCATCCAGGACACAATACTGGCGTGGCTTGCCAAGAATTATCCTGCTGCCAGGCCCGTAAGCAATTCAACCAATGTCACAGTTGCCAGGAGGAGAATTTGATGAAAATCATGGTTTACAGCACTCCTACATGCCCCTGGTGCAACGTCGCAAAGGATTTCCTCAAGAAAAACAACATCCTTTTTGAGGAAATTGACGTTTCAAAGGACCAGAATGCAGCCGTGGAAATGGTAAAGAAGTCAGGACAGATGGGTGTGCCTGTGATAGACATGGATGGCACCATAATTGTCGGCTTTGACCGCGAGGCAATTGAGAAGAAGCTTAACTTAGCGTAAAATTATTAAACTGGGAAGAGGAATGAGTTTTGATGGTTGACTTAGTAAAATATGACTTTCTGGCAATAGGCAGCTCTGTTATTGACATCCACGCAAGGATAAATGACATTGAGAAAGTGGAGATAAGGGCGCCAAGCATTGAAAGGCTTGTGGCAATATCCTTTGCCTCAAAGACAGAGCTTGAGGACCTTGACACTGCTGTTGGCGGCAGCGCGCTTAACTCTTCATTTACAATGGCTCATCTTGGCTCAAAAGTCGCCCTTCTTTCTGCGGTTGGCAATGACATTTTCGGAAGGAAGATACTTGCTGAGATCTCAAAAGAGAAGGTTGCCAGCGAATTCATCAGGGTAAAGAATGGAAAGACAGGCATCGGCATTGACTTGCTTTCAGGCGATGGCGAGAAATCCGTTCTGGTCTACCGCGGGGTGCTGAAGGAGCTTTCGCCAGAAGACCTTCCTGAAAAGGCAGTGATGCAGGCAAAGCACATATTCCTCACTTCGCTGGTTTCTGAAAAATCCTATGCCCTTTTCCTTAAGGCTGTCCGCCTTGCGAAGAAGCACCGCAGGCAGATAGTCTTTGCGCCGAGCATCTCAATGCTCCACGCCTTTGGCGACAGGCTCAAGAAAGTGCACCAGCACTTTGACATGGTGATAATGAATTACGAGGAGGCTTCATTATACACGGGCAAGAAAACAATCCGCAGCATGCTCACAGCAATGCCTGGAAGAATCTGCGTCATAACAAAGGACATTGACGGCGCCTATGCCAGGGAAGGGAAGAAGTTTTACCATGTGCATTCAGTTCCTGTGAAGATAAAGGGCACTATCGGCGCAGGCGATGCCTTCAGCGGCGCTTTTGCCAGCGAGTATTACAGGACAAAGTCAATTAAGGAGGCTCTTAAGACTGCTGCATCAATTGCCGCCCTTAAGCTGCAGCACGTGGCAGCGGTGTTCCACCCAAGGATTAACGAGCTTGCTGATTTCATGAAGAAGAACTGCTGTAAGCTGAGAGTCCAAGAAATAGGTGGAAAAGATGCTTAGCGACGGCAAAAAGCTTCTCAGGAAAGCATATGATTCTGGTTATGCAGTCGGGGCATTCAACATAAACAACCTTGAGGCATTGAATGCAGTAGTTTCTGCGGCAGAAGAGATGAATTCGCCGGTGTTTGTTGCGGTAACTGCCGGAGCCATA
Source organism: Candidatus Woesearchaeota archaeon (assembly GCA_043807015.1). Classification (GTDB taxonomy): domain Archaea; phylum Nanobdellota; class Nanobdellia; order Woesearchaeales; family UBA10216; genus JAZDGJ01. Next base: position 2,098 of record JAZDGJ010000050.1, read on the forward strand.
AAGTATGCCGGTATTCATGAAATCGTGGCTTTGGTTAAGGCTGCGGCTAAAGATGCCAAAGTGCCGATTGCCCTTCATCTTGACCATGGCCCGGACATTAAGCACGTGAGGCTTTGCCTCAAGGAGGGCTTTACTTCTGTCATGATCGACGGCTCTGCCCTTCCCTTTGAGAAAAATGTCGCAATAACAAGGCAGGCAGTAAAGCTCGCCCATGCAAAAAAAGTAGGCGTAGAGGCAGAGCTCGGCAGGCTCAAGGGATCTGAAGACTGGGTCCAGGCAAGGAAGAGCGCCTTTACAGCTCCTGATGAGGCGAAAAATTTCATCAGGCTTACAAATGCAGATTACCTGGCGGTTGCCATTGGCACTTCCCATGGGGCTTACAAGTTCAAGGGCAATCCAAAGCTTGACATACAAAGGCTGAGGGAGATAAATTCCCTGCTTGGAATTCCTTTGGTTCTTCACGGCGCAAGCGCTGTGTCTCAGGGAATTGTCAAGGAGGCAGGCAAATACGGCGCAAAAATTGAGGGAGCCAATGGCGTTCCTGACAGCCAGATTAAGGCTGCAGTGAGGAATGGCGTAGCAAAGGTGAATGCTGACACTGACCTGAGGATTGCGTTCATGGAAGCAGTGCGGAAGTTCCTCTCAAAGAATCCTTCTGAGTATGACCCGAGGAAAATACTTTCCCCTGCGGTTGACCTGATGAAGGAAGTTGTGAAAAAGCGAATTAAACTGCTGGGAAGCGAGGCGAGAGCATGAAACTTGTTGGTCTGGATGTTGGCGGCACAAAGATAGAGGGTGTTATTTTTGACAAGAATTTAAGGATTCTAAAAAGGCTGAGAAGGCCTACACGCTCAGGAAAAACGCCGCTTGAGAATATTATATCTGTGGCAAAGTACCTTCTCGCTGGAAAAAAATACCCTCTCGGTGTTTCAATGGCAGGATACGAAGGCAATTTCGGCATGCCAAACATCCGTGAGCTTGTTGGCATTGACATTGCTAAAGTCCTTTCAAAAAGGCTTGGCGTTCCTGTTGCAATTGAGAATGACGCCCACTGCTTTGCTCTCGGCGAGTGTGTTATTGGGGCAGGGATTGGCACTAAAAACATGGTTGGTGTAATCCTTGGCACAGGCGTTGGCGGCGGCGCTGTAGTGGACGGCCTCCTTATTAAGGGAAAGGACCATGCAGCAGCGCATTTTGGGCACATGATTATAGATCCCTCAGGACCAATGTGCAATTGTGGCCAGAAAGGCGACTTTGAATCATGGTGCTCTGGTCCGCACATTGTAAAGCGCTATGTGGCGGCCGGCGGAAAAATCAAGAATCCTGATCCAAAAAAGATTTTTTCATCAAAAGAGAAAGTGGCTAAAAAAATAGTTGAGGAGACCTATGAAAAGCTGGCAATCGGCTTTGCAAACATCATCAACCTTTACAATCCTGAAATAATCGTTGTGGGCGGCGGCTTGAGCAACCTGCCAATCTATGAAAAGCTCAATAAGCTGGTGAAGAAATACTGCACCCTCGGTTTGGAGAGGAATGTGCAAATTGTAAAAAACAAGCTGGGTGATTCTGCTGGAGTCTATGGCGCTGCGCTTATTGCGCTGAAGCCAGGCTCTTTTTGAGCTGTTTTGCAGGATTTTTTAGGGAAAAATGATTGAAAAATTCGGCAATTTGCTTGCAAGGAAAAAACTGGCGGTCTTTGCTGTTTTGGCAGTTGTTTTCCTGCTGCTGCTGGTTTTTTTCACAAGGAACATTATTAACATTCTGGTCGTGATACTGCTCATGGTGCTTGGCTCTTTTTCAACATACTACAAGCGCAGGCTCGGAGTGCCCCTCGGCGGCTTCGAGCTGGTAACATTTGGCACTGTTGTTACAGGAATACTCTACGGTCCGGTTGTTGGCGGTCTTTTTGGCGCAATCAGCCTTACAGCGTCTTCTGTTTTATCAGCAGACATAAGCCCGATGACCCTGCTTGGAGTCTTGGCGACAGGGCTTGGAGGGGTTATCGCTGGACTCCTTAACGGAAGCGTATTCTTCATAGGAATGCTTGTGACTGCTGAAATACTCATCCTTAGCCAGTCAGTTTCCTTCGTGATTGGAGACGGAGAAATAAAGGCGACTGCTGTCATTTACATAGTTACCAACATGCTTACAAACATTGCCCTTTTTGCCACGCTGGGGCCATTGGTTGTGAGCTGGCTTGCCTGAATTTCAGAGCAATTCCTTCCTTAGCAGCTCAGCCTTGTCAGTTTTTTCCCAGGCAAGGTAGGGATAAGCCGAAAACATCTCTTGACGAGAAGTCATTAAGTTTTGAAGTTTTTATAACTTTCGGGGTAAAAGTCAGGAAGGGTGGATTTCTCAATTCTTGGGAGAATTTATATATGGTGGTCTTTCATTGAGCAATAGAATGGACAACAGAGTAGTAATTACTAATATTGCCATTTACAGCTTAACACACGCATTAGTGGATGCAGCTTGTGCAGCAATCATTTTTACAATATTTTTTCTAAATCTTCTGGAATTACAAATATTTGTTTATCTTGTGATTCTATATAATGTCCTGGCATTTGCTCTGCAGTCTCCCTTCGGTTTATTGGCGGATAAGATGAAAGTACCTGTTCAATCGGCGATAATAGGCGCTTTGGCGGTGGCAGGCTCAATATTCTTTATTAATCAGCCTTTTGTTGCTGCTTCTATTGCTGGAGTTGGAAATGCCCTTTTTCATGTTGGCGGAGGCATCATAAGCCTGAACTTAATCCCCAAAAAAGCAACCATTCCTGGAATCTACGTTGCTCCAGGAGCTTTAGGCTTAATGATTGGTGTTTTGATAGGAAAAGGGGGACACTTTGTTGGTTGGCCGTTTATTGTACTTCTATTATTATCGGCAATTATAATGTGGAAGATTAAGGCGCCAATCGTGAGTTATAATACTGCATTGAACGGTAATTTTAGGTGGTTTGAAATGTCGATTCTGCTGCTTCTCCTCTCCATTGCCATAAGAGGATTAATTGGATTAAGTTTGGTTTTTCCATGGAAATCAAATATTGGTCTACTTATTCTATTAACTTCGGCAGTTGTTCTGGGAAAAGCGCTTGGAGGAATTTTGGGAGATAAGTATGGATGGATGAAAGTTACATTGATTGGTTTAATTGTTGCAGCCCCTTTACTGTCCTTTTTTCCCACTCTCCCTTACTTAGCAATAATTGGTGCATTCTTTTTTAATCTGACCATGCCAATTACGCTGACAGCAATAGCAAATATGCTACCTGGAAGGGCAGGATTTGCTTTTGGATTGACTACTTTGGCTTTAGTTATCGGCGCATTTCCTGCTTTTACCCCAGTAAAGCCATTGCTTAATAGCCAAATATTTATTTTATCGGCAATTGTAATCTCAATAATCGCATTGTATACCGGTTTGAAACTTTATTTTGCTCATTTCCATGATAATAAAGCAAGATATTTAAATGATGACTCATGAAGTGATGATACATGGCTAACAAAATAATGGTTCTAATTTCCGCATTACTGGGATCGATATTGTTAGCTTCACAATTTGCATCTGCTGATCTCATTTCAGGACCTGAGACCTATATCATAGGAGGAATAGGCTTATTGGTCGTAATAGGAATTCCTGTTGGAGTAATAGCTCTAATTTCCTATTTGATTATCAGACTTATTAGAAAGAGGCATCATCCTCTTTTGAGCAAATCCTCGGGCGAAAGCAAGGAAGCAGAAAATGTCACTAAGTAATTATGTTGTAGCGTTGGTATTAAGTATCATAATTGAGGTTTCTGTAGCATATTTAATGGGCTATAAAGAGAATAAATATCTGCTGACCATAATAATGATTAATTGCATCACAAATCCCCTTCTCAATTATTTTCTTCTAATACTAAGCTTTGCTAAATTCAACATAAACCTGCCCTTGGTTGGAATATTAGAGATGGTCGTAATTCTTGCAGAATGGGGCTTACTAGTCCATGTATTCCATAAGCCCAGAGATAAGCTTTTTATGCTCTCACTGGTAACCAACCTTGTGTCTTTTATTGCAGGTTTGCTGATTTTCTGGATATGAATTAAAAATAAAAAGTGGGCACTAAAGCCCAACTTCTTTCCTGAGCAGTTCTGCCTTATCTGTCCTCTCCCAGGTGAATTCAGGCTCGTCCCTTCCGAAGTGTCCATACACAGATGTCTTCCTGTAGATTGGTCTTCTCAAATTCAGCTGCTCAATCATGCCGCCTGGGCTTAAGTCAAAGTGCTTGCGCACTGCCTCGCATATCTTCTCTTCAGGAATTTTTGAGGTGCCGAATGTGTCTATTGAGAAAGATAACGGCTCCCTTCCTCCTATGACGTAGGCGAGCTGGACCTCGCATTTCTCTGCAATGCCTGCTGCCACAACGTTCTTTGAGATGTATCTTGCCATGTAAGCTCCTGACTTGTCCACTTTTGTCGGGTCCTTTCCTGAGAATGAGCCTCCGCCGTGGTTTCCAACGCCGCCGTATGTGTCAGCAATTATTTTCCTGCCTGTGCAGCCAGTGTCAGCAACCGGCCCGCCAATGACAAACCTGCCTGTGTTGTTTATGTAGTATTCAGTGCTGCTGTCAAGGTATTTCCCGCAGACCGGCTCAATCACGTGCTTCTTGATGTCTTCCCTCAGCTTGCCCATGTCAACATCTTCGTCATGCTGTGCTGCAATTACAACTGCCTTAATCATCTTTGGCTTGCCGTTTTCATATTCTGCTGTCACTTGCGTCTTGCCGTCAGGCCTTAAGTATGGCAGTATGCCGCTTTTCCTTACTTCAGTGAGCCTTCTTGCCAGCTTCTGCGCATAAAGTATTGTGAATGGCATCATTTCAGGCGTTTCGTTTGTTGCATAGCCTGACATCATTCCCTGGTCTCCTGCGCCTATGTCTTTTGGGCTTTTCTTTGCATTCACGCCCTGTGCGATGTCAGGGCTCTGGGCGTGTATGCTTGACAGCACTGCCACAGTCCTGTAGTCAAAGCCGTATTCCGGCTTATTATATCCAACCTGCCTCAGCACGCTTTCCACAACATCCCTGACGTCAACATATGTCTTTGTTGTTATTTCCCCAGTCACGATTATGAAGCCCATGCTCGCCAGCACTTCGCAGGCAACTCTTGCCGTTGCATCATCCTTGATAATCCTGTCAAGAACCTCGTCTGCAATCTGGTCGCAAACCTTGTCAGGGTGCCCTTCTGTCACGCATTCTGATGTAAATAGGTATTTCCCAGTCCTCATTTTGAAAACCTCCCTGTTTTTTGCCTTCAGTGGGATGCTTGATTAAAAACCTTCCTGAAAAGAATATTCCTTTAGGAATAATTTTTGGAAAATTTATTAAATAAGCGCCCAATACAGCATATTATGCGTTCAGTTGCAGAGATAAAGCGGCTGAGGAAGCTTCATGACATTACCCAGTCAGAGCTCTCAAAGCTTGCCAATGTGTCGCAGTCTCTTATTGCAAAGGTTGAATCCGGTAGAATAGATGCGAGCTACACAAACGTCCAGAAGATTTTTGACTGCCTTGACAGCCTTAAGCAGAAAAAAGAGCCGAAGGCAGAAGACATCATGACGACAAAGATTTTTTCAATCGCAGGGAATGCGCCTGTAAGCGATGCAATCAGGAAGATGAGGCTGCACGAGATATCCCAGCTGCCGGTGGTTGAAAATGACAAGGCAGTTGGCATTGTTACAGAAACTGACATAATCGCAAAGTTGTCCGAGGGAGAGAAAGCTTCAGAGCTTCTGGTTAGAGATGTCGCAGGGGAAGCGCCGCCAACTATTCCCGGCAGGACGCCGTTGTCAGCAGTAACTGAGCTTTTGAGGTATGCCCCGCTTGTATTGGTCTCAGAGAAAGGAAGGCTTAAAGGCGTCATTACAAAGGCAGATGTCCTTTACAGGCTGTCAAGAATCGCCTGATAAAGCTGTTGGCACATTTGAATATGATTTCAGGAAGTGAGCGATTCTTGAGCACCTCTGAAATCCAAAGGATTTCTGATGGTCGTCAGAAACGCTGTGGCGTTTCTGAGATGCTCAGAAATCGCGATTTCTGACATTTCAAAGCCTTAGGAGATTCCTGCTGTTTCCCGGAAGAGTGAATTTTGTCCTGCAGTTTTCCAGCTTTTCGCCAACAATCTGCACTGCAGGCATCTTGCCTGTTTTTTTGAGGTAGGCAAGCTGCTTTATGCCCATCACCGATGCTGCAACGCTGTCAACCGCCAGGGCGTCAATTCCTGCAAGAGCCACATTTGCCTCAACAAACCTGTTTTCCCTTGGGAAGTTTCCTTCCATTCCTGAGAAGCCATCTATCACTGCAAAATGCGGCATCACAGTCTTTGAAACAGCGGCAACTGCCTTCTGGAACTCCTTAGGAGAATTGAGCTTTGTTCTCTGGCTCAGCTGCATTGCTGTTAGAGCCATGCTGCTTGTTGCAAGGTTTGCCAGGAGCATGTTATGCGTCTGCAGCAAGCCGATGGATATCCTGCAGTCGCTTGCCAGCAGTCTTTTTGACATCCCTGACCTGTAGGCATCATAGTGCAGGTCTGCAAACTCAAGGCTGTATGAATCCTGCAGTTGGAGATAGTGAAAATCAGAGAAGACATCAGCCATTGAGAAGCTTCCTGACGCAATTGTTATCCTCCTGTTCGTGAACTGAGTGATAAAGTCCAATACTGCTCTTATGGCATCAACATTTACAACAGTATGCTCATTCTTTGGATAGAGGGAGTTCGGCACAACCACAATATTCCTTGCTGAGGAAACTGCCTTTTCCACGTCAGAAGAAATTCGGCGGAGTGCAAGGTGGATATTATCATACCTCACCACCCCTTTTTCCAATGCCACCCTAACCATGCAAAGAAAGCCGTTTCAGAACTATAAAAATCTTATGCCTTGTAAACGTCTTTCCTGTGCTCAAAGCAGTTTACCATCAGTTTGTCACCTTCCAGCCTGTAAATTATCCTGAAGGGCGGGATCCTTATGCTGCGATAGCCCTTAAGATTATGCTGCAGGGGCTTTCCTGATTCAGGAAGTATTTCAAGCTTCTTGAGATGCTTTGCTATTTTTAGCTTTAATGCGTTATCTTTTATCTTTTTGAAGTCATCCTTAAATTCCTCTGAGAAACGCAGCCTCATTTTAGTCCATCAGCAAGTCAACTATTTCCTTATCGCTCATTCGGCTGTCTGCCTCAACAAATTTTCCTTCTTTAAATTGTATCTCGCTTTTTCTTATCCTTGCTGCCAGCAAAAGGTCGTCCTTAAGCGTTTCATGCTCAATTCGCTTCAGCATTATGTTGCCGTCTTCGTTGAACACAATGAATTTTGTGAACGGTTTGATGCCCGCGTCTTTCCTTATTTCAACAGGAATGACCACCTGCCCATTCGCTGACATCTTTGTAATTGCAACTTCCATTCTTGCCTCCTAAAACGTATTTTAATATTAAAACGTGTTTTATATATAAGCTTTTTGCTTTTTACAGCAAATAATATAAATAAAGAGATTAAGAATTACAGGAATGTTGTATGCCGCTTCAGATTCTAGAAATGTTGATTTCTATAAGTTAGCACAGATTCCTCCGGCGTTTTCGGGCGTGCTGGTTGACTGGTCCATTGGCGCTCGGGAGGTTACTGCAACTCTGCTTGACCTTATAGTCAGGGGGCATCTCGATGTCAGCGGCAAGACTGTTGTTAAGACTAGAAAGCTTTCCAAGAAGAATTTTGAGAACCGGTTCATAGATGCGATTTTCGTAAAAAGCTCCTTAACCTTTGATGAAGTATCAGATATTGCGTATAAACGCTCATATAACCAGTTATTGAAGATAATCTCTGACGGCATGGTTGAGGAGAATCTGGTGGATAAGGATTTCCAGGCAAAATTGACGGCGAATATCAAGGTGGCTGTGAATGAGCTTGTGTCGAAGTATGCTGGTCCAAATGCAAAAATACCTGAGTTTCCAATCACAGTCTCCGGGCCTAGTGCACCGACTAAAGCAATAGTTCTTCCACGCATTCCTAAAAAGGTTGTTGTGCCGATCGTGATATTCATCATAGTAATTTCCTTATTTATTCCATTCTTGTCCATTATTACAATACCTGTTTTGTTCATTATGCTGTTTTTTACTAACATGACCAATTTTACGCAGCGCAGTTTTGCCCCAATAGTTGGGAAAGTTGAGAAAAAGCTCGGCAAAACCATGGATTGGATGCTTACTGAAAAAGGGCGCAGCATTAAGCAGCAATCACTCGAGTTGAAAGCTTACATGGAAAAATATCCGCTGGCAGAGGACAGGCTGGCAAATGAATTAGTTGGCCATGCCGTAGCATTCGGGTTTGGCAAGCAATGGATGAAAAAGTTAGGTAAAAAGAGAGCCGGTCTGCTGCTCCTCATTGAACATTTAAATTCTCAAGGCCAGACCATGATGAATTTTATGGATATGGGGAGTTTTGTCGCAGAATTTGTGAAACCACCATCCAAGGCGCAGTAAAAGTCTTTATTGCTCTGCCAACTTTCCCAGTTTCCCGAATCCATACACCTTGTCCGCCACAACAAAAACCTCAAAATCGTCAAGGTTCTGCTGCAGGAACGGGCTCTGTATTTTTTCCTTGAGAATGTCTGTGCCAATAGTCACCATGTTGAAAGACGGCATGGCTATCAAAAGTTTGTTATGCCACTTTCCTCTGAGGAAGCACTTGAAAAGCTCAACCCTTGCTCCTTCCCTTATTGACACAGCAGGATGCTCGTCGCCTATTACCACCACTTTTGCTTTTTCAGCATGCTCTGGCACGTTGTGGCCGTGCGTTATAAGGATTTCTCCAAGCCAGTAGTCTTTGACGATTTCAATACCTCTTTTCCTTGCGATTGGCGCCAGGATAACGTCGTGGTTTCCCTTCACCAAAACCACTTTTCCGCAGTGCTTTCCCAGGAAATCAATCAGCAGCAGCGCATCGTGCCACTCCTGGTCTGATATCGAGCCGAACTCGTGCTTTAGGTCGCCGTTGATTATTATTTCTTTCAGCCCGGTAACCTGTTCAAGAATTTTCTCCAGCCGCTGTATTGTGTCTTTGAATTGGAACCTGGGAATCAAAACGCCCTGCTTTGTAAGCGATTCCTCAAAGCCGAGGTGCACATCACCGATTACAAGGGCATTGTATTCCTCAAGATACAGCGCAAGGTCAATTATTTCGATGCCTTCAGAGAGTTCCATTACTATGTGAGCTTCCAGAATCTTTTTTATGCTTTATCCTTAAAGCGGTTGTTCCTTCTTTTCAGCATCCATCTTATTTCCTCATTAGGAATTTCTGGGAAGGTCTCTGATACAGCAGTATAAAGTGAACTGCCAAAGCAGTTCTCCAAGCAGCCTCCCAGATGGTTTTCCCTGAAGTGCCTTGTTTTCAGCTTCGTAGGAACATCATTGACGGGGATTTGCAGATATTCGGCCAGCCATCTTACTGCTTTTTTCCCCAAGCTCTTTCCTGCCTCTCCCTGCCACATGTCTTTATGTCGGATGTCCCATTCTCTGAATCTTCCTGGGTAGGCGTTGTCAACTGCCATATAGACGTTGCCGTTGAATAGGTGCATCATTCCGCAGAGTCCGTATTCAACAAAAGTTTTTTGATGAACCTTTTCAGGTATTTCACCCACAGGAGTCCTTAGAACGTCTTCAATAAGCCACCTTGTTGCCTGAGCAGCGTGCTCAAGGCCTTCTGGTCCTTTCCAATAGCCCTGAGGAGCTTTCTTCACCTCCCAAGGCTTTATTTCTTTCTCAGGGAGGAGTGCCTTTACAACGCTGTAGATGTTGTTGCCCAAAGCCTCGAAAACCTGTAATAAATGGTGTTTCTTAAATAAGCCCTTACTTAGCTTTGTTGGAGCTTCTTCAACAGAAAGCCCTTCGGTTTCCAAAAGTTCCCTTGTCACTTTTAGGGAAATGTCCCTGCCCTCTTCTGAGCCCAAGTCAATAACGCTTCCGTCTTCTCTCACCCTGTATCTGGCAAGTTTCTTCTCTAACCCCGTTGCATTTCCTGAATGGAGGACTTGCCCTCTGTAACTCGGGAAATCACTTGGCTCAAATCGCGGATATGCTGCGATTATAAGGTCAATGTGCGAGTGTGACGGGACTGCATCAACAATTTGGCTTAGTTTTCCCTTCCGGAGAAGGTCAAATTGCAGCCTTTGCGGAATCTCATCTATTGGAATTCCCTCTCTTATAACCAGTCGGTGAATTGCCCTTACCGCAGCTTCCAGCCCCTTTTCACTTTTCCAGAAACGCTGCGGAAGCTTGCTTCCCCTTTTTATAACTCCAGGGTAAGCGTCATCAACTGCTTTTCTTGGAGAAGCCCCGTAAACCACATGCAGCATTCCCTGCAGCCCATACCTGCCAAAATCAGCTATAGTGATTGTCCCTGAATCAAACGCGTCTAATCCCATTTTTTCTGCGAGCCACCTTGTTGCCTGCCTGCAAATCTCATAATCTGGCGTTCCATCATTTCTTGTCCAGATTCTTTGGCCATTATGCCGGAGCTGCCAGGTGCGAAACTTTCCCGGATAAGCTGTGTCAAGAATTTTAAAAAGGGAGCGGTAATGTGTTCTCAAACTCCCCATGCCATTGCATTTCAACAAATCATATGAAATCCTTCTTGGCAGCTCCTCAAAAGGTATTCCTTCCTTTGCAATCAGCCAGTCCAGGTTTTTTCTAATGTTTTCTTGGCTGCTCCAGTATTTTTGGGTTACTTGCATAGGGCCTCTGCTATAAGATACCAGAACACTTCTAAAAGGCGGCTCGCTTTTTAGCCCGTTTTCAGGAGCACTACTAAAATTCTCGCGTTCATATCCTTGTTGCATCCCCAAAGAACGTCCCTCCCTTTCATATCAGCTACTGAGAAGTCTTTTTTAATCTTTTTCTTTTATCTGCTCTAGCACTTTCTGGTGCATTCTCTTCAGGAACTCTATCCTGTCTTCTATCTTCATTATGTCAGTCTGGGCATCAAGCACGAGCTTGAATGCAAACGGCGACGGCGCCCTTGTCATTACTTCCCTGACTTTTATCTTGCCTGAGTCAATAAGCTCCATCACTTTTTTTGTGTTTTCAATGTCCATCAGGTCTTCAAGCACCTCTCTTCTCGCTTCCTTGAGTATTGAAAAATTCGGCGAAATCCTTCTCACTGCATTCATCAGCAGCATTGAGCTTACCTGCTGCCTTCCGACATATTTCTTTCTGCCCATGTATTCGCGGAGTATCATTAAAGCACGTGCTGCGCAATGCCTAAAGCGCCTTCTTAGGATTTCTGTCCTGTCAATTGCTGCATTAAGCACAAGGTCCATCTTGTCTGCCTTGAGCAGCTTGAAGGCGCTTACTGCGTTGACGTTTTTCTCGTATGCAAGATAGAAGCCGTTGTCAGTTATGCCTATCTCAACATCCCTGTGCTGGCTTCTTGTGATTGCAAAAGCAACTGCCCTGCTCAGGCAGTCGTTAACGCGCCTGCCGAACATTGTGTGGAATATGGCGAATTTGCGCTGGTCTTCTGAGTAATGCTCAATTATGATTTTCTGGTCTGTTGGAATCTGGGCAAACTTATACTGCTCGCGGAAGTAGCTGTATATTGACTCTGCAGCATAGTGGTCAACGTAGAGGTATTCGTTTATGAACTGGAGTACCTCTTCTTTTGTTTTGTTGTGGTTGAATTTCTCCTCCATAAGCCTTCTAAACCTGCCGATTTCCATCGCCAGGTCAAAGCTTAGCGGCAGCATTTCAGAGAACCACTGCGGTATTGTTGGCGGCCTGTAAGTGGATGCCTTTGCATACGCCACCATGCCCTTTGCATACAGGAACTCGTATTTTGCCCCGCCCAAAACAAAAACATCTCCCCTTCTTAAGCGTTCAAGGAATGCCTCGTCAATTTTTCCTATTGTCTGCTCGCCCACTTTGACAATTATGAAAGTTTCGTCAGGTATTGTGCCTATGTTTGTCATGTAAATGACCCTGCTCATTCTCCCGCGGCGTCCAATCATCCCTGTCTGCTCGTCATACCATATCTTTGCATAGACATTCCTGTCTTCCAGCGAGATGTACCTTCCGGCAAGGTATTCAATTACGTCAAAGAAGTCCTTGTATTCAAGCTCCTTGAAGCAGTAGCTTTGCTTCACAAGGTTGTAAAGCTCCCGTATGTTTATTTTCTGGGCTATGGCTATGCCGAAAATCTGCTGGGCCAGGACGTCTAGACAGTTTCTTGGTATGTGTATCCTGTCTATCTTCTTCTCAATGGCTGACTTCAGCAGGACTCCGCATTCCACTAAATCGTCGCGGTCAAGAACTATGATCCTTCCCTTTGACTCGTCATGGAGCTTGTGCCCTGACCTCCCAATCCTTTGGATAGCCCTTGCAACAGATTTCGGGCTGCCAAGAAGTATCACAAGGTCTATGTAGCCGATGTCTATGCCCAGCTCAAGGCTTGTTGAGCTTACCACTGCCTTTAGTTTTCCATCCCTAAGAGCCTGCTCTATCCTTGTCCTGTGGGTTTTGCTCAGGCTTCCGTGATGTGCTCCAATTGTCTCTTCTGCCTGCGCATAGTTTTTTGGGAATTTTTCCTTAAGGTGGTCAATTACGCGCTCTGTTGCAGAGCGCGTGTTTGTGAATATCAAAGTCGTCCTGTGGTCCTGTATCAGCTTGTCAATAAGCTCATACATTGCCTGGTGCATTTTGCTGTGCTCAGAGTCTATTAAGTCGGGCACAGGGCTCAGCACTTTGAGGTCCATCTTCTTGATGAACTGCACGTCGCAGATTATGCAGTTGCGCTCTTTGCCGTTTTCAAGCCCGACCACAAACTTGGCAACTTCGTCTATTGGCGCAATTGTTGCAGAAAGCCCGATTCTTGTGATATGTGGCGAGAGAGACTGCAACCTTTCAAGGCTCAGCGAGAGATGCACTCCCCTCTTGTTCTCTGCAAGTGCATGCACCTCGTCAATTATGCACCATTCAACATTCTTGATGTGGTTTACGAATTTTGAGGAGCTCAGTATTATAGCCAATGATTCAGGTGTTGTTATCAGGATATGTGGCGGGTGCAAAAGCATTTTTGACTTTTCTGATGCAGTTGTATCTCCTGTCCTTACTGCCACCCTTATGCCGAGCTTCTTGCCTGCAATCTTCTCCATCTCTGCCAGGGGCTCTTTCAGGTTTTTCTCAATGTCATTGTTCAGGGCTTTTAACGGCGAGATGTAGACGCAGTATATCCTGTCTTCAAGTATGCCTTTCTCAGACGAGTCAACAAGCTCGTTCAGTATTGAGAGAAAGCCCGTCAGAGTCTTACTGGCGCCTGTTGGCGCTGAGACAAGAATGTTGTTCCTGCTGTGGATTTCCATCACTCCAAAAAGCTGCGGCAGGCTGAAGCTCTCAAACTTGCTGAAGAACCATTTTTTGACTATGGGCTGAAGTATCTTGATGAGCTGCTCTTCAGTGTTTGGCTTTTCCTTGATTGTTGCCACGGAAAAGCGGAGTTTTTGCGGGTTTAAAAAGGTTGGGCTTGGAGTTCATCGATTGGGGATCATAGCATAATTTCGGAAAATATTTAAATCTCGTATCGCAAATATCTATCAGAATGGAAAAAGATAGGAAAAAAGAATTGACCTATAAATTCTGGAAAGTTCAGAACAAAGAGGAAGCAGAATATGTTATTAAGCAATGTTCTTATGGTTTTCTTTTTGTAGCAGGATTGAACATAGTCATTGGTTTTCTAATAAGTGCGGCAACTATACTTGATGGAGTTATTTATCTGGTTTTAGGATTGCTATTATTGTTCCTTAAAAGCAGGATTGTAGCAATTTTGTTGCTCTTGGTTTCAGGAGTTGGGATCGTTTCAACGTTTCTAAATAGCATAGGGATTACTTACGGGGGAAGCAATATTTTTCTGGCAGTAATAATCGCCTATTTTGCTGTCGCAAGTGTTTATGTGACATTTAAATATCATAAATTAAAATAATCCTCTAAACTCTTCGGCATTTTACCTTCGCAGGCGCAAACAGCTCAAATTATCTGTTTCCTTGCCCTTTTCTTCCTTAGCTGGATGTAGAATGCGATTATTGCAATTGCGGCTATTACTGCCATGAGGACTGTTGCCATTTTCATGGACATGGCTCCTGGAAGCCCTACTGCTGCGCCTGTTATCGCGCCCAAGCCCTGATATACCCTCTTGAATCCTGAGCGCTCGTCCTGTATTTCAACTGCCTTGTATTCCTTTTCCCCAACCATTATGTCGTATGTCCCTTTGGGCAGCTCCTTGAAGAGGTCTACTGAGTAAGATTCGCCTGGCTTCAGCGAGACCTTTTTTTCAAGGAGGTAGCTTGTCCCTTCCTTTACTGCGTTTATTGTGAGCGTGTCTTCGTAATCAACGTTTCCGGAATTTGTGAAGTTCGCAGTCCTGTTGTCAAATGCAATATCCACTTCTCTCCATTCCACCACTGTCAGGAATATTGTCTCCGAGAACTGGAGCGATTTTGCAAGGAGCTTGTAGTCGCCGGGCTTCATGTAAGGACCGGGCATGAATGCAATTGCCTCTCCTGTGGCTGTATTTTTCTCAAGGATTTTTTCCTTTCCACCTGTTATGACAAAGCTTACCTGCCCGCTTATTGAGTTGTTTGCCTGGTCAAGAATCTCTGCAAAGAAGTGCATCACGTCTTTTGGCTTCAGTGTTGTAATGTCAGTGTGCACAAGAAGGCTTGAGGGCACTGAAAGCACTTCCATCTGGGTGAAGTTTTCTGCTGTGTTGCCTGCGCTGTCAGTCATTTCAACAGCAAGGGGGAAACTGCCGGGCCTTATTGATTTGGACGCTTTAATGATTGTCCTGTCCAGGCTGCCCTGCCAGCTCTCGCCGTTAAGCCTGAACATGACTTCTGCATTGTCAGGAATATAGCTTCCGAAGGCAATGCTGACCTTCACTTCGTCATTTGGCTTGATAGTGGTTGTGTTTGCGGTTATGATAATCGGAAATGTGTCCCTTACCTGAAATCTAGGTGTCTCAAAAGAGTCCATTATGCTGTTGTCAGCCGTGAGAAGGGCTGCTTTTATTTTGCATTCACCGAGTGCGTATTTTGAGAGCGTCAGCGCAGGAACAGGGATGTCAGCACTTTCCTCAAACATTATCGGAGTTGTGTAATAGTCGAGCGAGTAGCTGCCGCACTCAAGCGTTGCCCTGAAGATGCCTTCAAAAGCCTGCTCTGATGAGGCTGTGAATCCTGTTAAAACCTTCTGCCCAAGGTTGTATTCTGGATTAATTGATCCCAATTGAGCTATAATGGCTGAGGCAGGCATTACTGCAGCTAGGAAAATCAGCGCTGCAGCGACTAGTTTGTTAATACTCATTTTAAAACAGCTGCGGTGTCACAAAGACTTCCACAACTGCCGCAAACATCAGCACAACAATTGAAATCACCATAAGGTCCAATGCATCAAGGGCAACGTGCTTGAACTGTGGCGAGTTGAAGTCATGCCTTGCAATGGCAATTGATATTATGCCTCCTGCAAGGGCTGCTATGAAGTATGCAGCAATCTCAAAAACCCCATGAGTCAAATATCTCAGGAGCCCGAGCGAATATGATGAAAAATATTGGCTTGCTCCAAGTAAGCCTGCTTCCCTGGTGACTGATGCAATGGCGTTTCTTGCAAAAGAGCCCACGGCGACGCCCACAATTGCGGCGTTCCATGAGAGTATGAACACTGACCCTGCGCCATAGAAAAATGCGAAGAGCAGCGTGAAGAGAAGCACTTTGACGTTGTTGACGAATATCTTGGCAAAGAAGCCTTCTCCTATTGCATTTCCGGAGATGCCGGCGTTGACCGAATTTATTGTGTCTTCCTGCAGCCCGAAAATCTGCTGTGTCATGCTTGTTGGAAGCACAATATACCAGATGGAGAACGCAACCACAAAGCCAAGGAAGAGGAACATAAAGACCTCAATGGCCTTGCTGTGCTCCTTAAGCAACGAGACTTCGCTGTGCGGCGTCATGCTCATATCCTTCTTCTCCTCAAGGCGCATGGCGCCGTGCACCAGGTGGGTGCAGGCAAGCGTTGTCAAAAACACCATGACCAGCCCGATGTGGTCGCTGAAAATGAGCAGGCTCAGGAATATGGCTACAGAGCTGTATACCAGCCCGATGAAGAACAGCTCCCAGGGGCTTCTTTCAGCCTTCCTTGGGTTAAGAAGCATCTCCAATACCATGCCTCTTTTTCCCGTGAAAGTAGTATAAATAGTTTTTGAA
>JAZDGJ010000051.1:0-5239 GCA_043807015.1 Candidatus Woesearchaeota archaeon
CAAGGGTTCAAATCCCTTCCCCCGCACATTTTTTCTGCATAGATTTATATAACAAGGTGGTTTCGTTTTTACTATGACTATCGAAATCTGCGCGGTCTCCGGATATGCTGAGTTTGGCAAGAACATGACTGCTGTAAAGTACGGGGAAGAAGTTGTTCTTTTAGACATGGGGCTGCACATTGAGAACTATATCAATTACACTGAAGATGAGGAATTCGTGGATGTCAATATCATGAAGCTCATTGAGAAAAACGCAGCTCCAGACATCTCAGAAATTGAAGACTGGCACCATATGGTGAAGGCAATAGTTATTTCTCATGTCCACCTTGACCACATTGGCGCTGTGCCATATATTGCTGACAAATTTGATGCCCCGGTCATATGCACGCCTTTTGCTGCCGAAGTCCTAAAAGACATTCTTCACAGCGAAGAAAGGAAGATTCCAAACAAGATAGAAGTGATTCAGGTAAATGGGCAGAAAAAAATAAGCAGGAACATAAGAATTGAGATGCTGAATATCACCCATTCAACTCCAGAGTCTTGTGCCATTGTTGTGCACACTCCTGAAGGTGCTGTCGTGTATATGAGCGACTTCAAGATTGACACAAACCCCACTTTGGGCAAGAAGACAAACATAAAGCGATTTGAGGAAATTGCCAAAGAAGGGGTTGCTGCACTGATAATTGATTCTACCAATGCGAGGGATGCGGGAAAGACACCCTCAGAGTCTGTTGCCAAGGAGATGCTTAGGGATGTGATGAGCTCGCTAAGGGGAAAGCCAGGGATTATTGCCACGACTTTTTCGTCGCATCTTGCAAGGCTGAAGAGCATCCTTGAATTAGGGCTGAAAATGAACAGGAAAGTCCTGTTCCTCGGAAGGAGCATGTCGCGCTACATAACCGCAGGAGAGACCTGCGGCATAATAAATTTCACAGACAAGGCTGAAGTAATAAGGTATCCAAACCAGATAGAGAAAGCCCTGAAAAAGGTGGCAAGGGAAGGCAAGGAGAAATACCTTCTTGTTGTATCTGGCCACCAGGCAGAGCCAAAGTCAACTTTGTCAAAGATTGTGGGAAGGACCCTAGGCTATGAGCTTGATCCCCGCGATTACGTAATATTTTCCTGCAGGGTTATTCCAACTCCGACAAACAAGTCCAACCGCGCCCTTATGGAGAAATCGCTTTCAAAGCAGGGTGTGCATATTTTCAAGGACATCCACCAGTCAGGCCATGGCGCAAAGGAGGACTTAAAGGAGATTATCGAGATAGTCCAGCCAAAGCACATCATTCCAGCTCACGGCATACTTGAGATGAGGGCTGCTTTGGCTGAGATAGCGATGGGCATGGGCTATGACTCCAGCCACGTCCACATAATTTCAGACGGCGAAAGAACACGGATAAATTAGGCAACAAATGAGTTTCTAACTTTGCTCATCCCGCAGCCGGCTCCTGACATTCAATCCTATTACGCCACATAGACAAAAAATATATAAATGAAGCGAAGGACACACAAGCCAGTTGGGGGCGATATGATGAAGCTTACTCTTGCAGAACCGAAATACCTTAAGGACAGCATAACGATAATTTCTGACCTTGTGAATGAAACAAGGATAAAAGTCAGCAGTGACGGGTTAGAGCTTGTCGCAATGGACCCTGCGAATGTGGCAATGGTTGTGTTCAAGCTGCTTTCAAGCTCGTTCACAGAATACAAGGTTGACAAGGAGACAGAGATTGCAATCAACCTGAACAATTTCAAGCAGATTCTCAGGAGGGCTAACCCGACAGACATGCTTACCCTTGAATTGCATGACAGCAAGCTGAAAGTCCAGCTTAAGTCCTCTTCAACAAGGACATTCAGCCTGCCGATAATTGACCTTGAGGAAAGAGAGCAGAAAGTTCCTAATTTAACTTTCCCTGTAAGCATTGAGATGAGTTCTTCACTTCTCAATGAGGCAATTGAGGATGCCGGCATAGTTGCAGAGGCTGTCAGCTTTGTCGCAGAGCCTGGCAAGTTCAGCCTTATTGCAGAAGGCGACCTTAACAGCGCAGCCATTGAGATTAAGGCTGGAGAAGGCACAAAGATTTCTGCCAAGGAAACTGTCAGGGCAAAATATTCTGTTGAATACCTTAAGAAGATGATACAGGGCGGCAAGCTGGCTGACGACGTAAAGATTGAATTCAACAAGGATTATCCATTAAAGCTGACCTACAACGAGATTGACAGGGTCATGCTGTCTTTCATACTTGCTCCAAGAGTGGAGAACGACTAAGCAGGATGCCAGTAGACAAAATCTATGCGGATTCTGAAACAGGCTGCTGCAAGAGGTTTGACCCTAAGCCGTGGCAGGACAGGGAAGTAAGGCTCAAGGACAAGCTGTTCCTGAAGGATTCTGTGAAAAGTTTTCTGCATATTCCATTGAATTTTGGCCAGGTGATGAAGAAGAACGCGGAAAAAATAGCTGCTGCCGGCGCGTTGCCTCAAATGCCGCTGATGCTTTCTGATGAGAAATCCCTTTTGGGCTCTGATGTTTACATCGCTGTGAGCAAAGACGTTCCTGATTCAAACATGGTGAAGATTTCCGGCAGTTTCCTGACCAAGGTTTTTGAAGGCTCTTACAAGGACATGGGACGCTGGATCAAAGAGATGCAGGCTTATGTTGCCTCAAAGGGCAAAAAGGCTGAGAAGCTTTACTTTTTCTATACAACGTGCCCGAGTTGCGCGAAGTTCTACGGGAAGAATTATACGGTTATACTGGCTAAAATTTAAGTTCGTCAAAATTCGTTATGTATTCATCTGTTTTCCTTTTTACATCCTCCTTGTCATACCTTCCTGCCCTGTCAATCAGGATGCCCTTGAAGCCGAACTGCTTCGCAGATGCCACGATTGTAATTGAGTCGTCAATAACTATGCCTGATTTTGGAGAAGCCAAGTGCGCTACATTCGTGCAGGTCTTCCAAAACTCTTCGCTTGGCTTGTCATGGGGGTCTCCGATTATTATCCTGCCATCAGAAAAGTATTTTGACAGCCCAATCGCTTTTGTGCGCTGCAGCCTTTTTTCTTTCGAATATTCCGCATCATAGGCTATATTTTTCCCATTGATTCTTACCCAGCCATCAGTTCCGGCTATTATGTACGCATCTTTTCCTGATTCAAGGAATCTTATTGAGTCGTCATAAATCCTTGAATTTTTGGCAATGGCTGCCCAGTATGCCTCAGCCGCTTCAGTTATTTGCGAATCGGAAATCTTCAGTTGGTGCTTTTCAGACAGGTATTTTATGTACAGCTCCCGGCTGAACATGACATTAAACTTCGGCGAGCTTGTTTTTGAAACATAGGAATTAAGCTTGTTTACAAGCTCAAGATTTGAGGCTTTCCTGTCGCCATGATAAAATTCCTGGACTCCTAAGAAAACCTTGGGAAATTCTTCAGCAACCTCCCTTGGCCAGAACTTGCTTAAAAATTCGCAAACTGCTTTCTCTCCCGCTTGCTGGGCGAATGAAGCAAGCGTCCTGTCAACGTCAATGAAGAATACAGGGCTTTGCATTTTCACTGAATCTCTTTTTTCATTTCCTCATACTGCTTTTTTGTGATTTCGCCGGCTGCATATCTTTTCTTCAGTATTGACATTGCGTCGTTTTTGCTGCCTGGCTGGCTAACCAGCGCATACACAAACCACACAAGCGCTCCAAGAAACAGGAGCATGAAAACCCATCCAAATCCCATGCCGAACAAAGGCGCATAGCCCATCATTCCATATCCCATCATGCCGTACATCCCTATGCCGCCAAACAGAAAAATAGCTATGATAAGAGCAATTACCCATATCCATGCATCCTTATTTTCCATAAGAACCACCTCAGCTATTTGGTTTTGCCGCTTTTCTTCTTCAGCGACTCATCGCCGTCATTGAACTTGATGTCTATATGCATGCCGTCGCAGAATGGCTTGTTTTCTGACTTGCCGCACCTGCATAAAGTTACTCTGTTCCTTTTTTCATATTGGGAGCCGTCTGCTGATTCTATCGGCACATAGCCTTTCACCCATAAAGGACCGCTGACTCCTTTTATTGGCTGCTCAACCACCGTGATTGACTGCTTAAAATCAGGCTCAATCGGCTTTCCGGTTTTCTCGCAGGCAACTAATCTTCCTGAAGGACAGTCACATGCCTCTTTTATTGCGGTTTTCCTGGCTTCTGGGTCATCAGATTTTTCAGTGAGGTGCCAGGTTCCTCCGTTCCTGTGGCAGAATCCTGCTCCAACGCAGAAGTCTTGGGCATCTGTCAGTATCAAATCCGGTCCTTTAAGGACCCTTGCCTGCTCTGAATACGGCTCTTTGCTTGCGGTCTCTGTTCCGTCAAATCCAGCAGTATGGCTTCCGTCGCAATACGGCTTGTTTTCTGACTTGCCGCACCTGCATAAGGAGTATTTCTCCTGGTCAGGATACTTCTTAGCAACTTCCCAGTCGCATGGCGTGCCCTGATTATCGGGCTTTATGGTTTCCTTGTCCAGCGGCAAGCCACCTGAAACAATGTAAGGACCGTTTTTAGAAACTACAATTTTGCCTTTCTCTGCCATTTTAACCGCCTTATTTCGTGAGCATAAGCAGAAATGCCAAATTTTCTTCTGCTTTTATGGAATGAGGAGCATTCTTTGGCATGAAAATAAAAGTTCCTGGCTTTAGTTTTATTGTTTTTTTGAACAAGACGAACTTGCCTTTTCCCTTCAACACAATTACAGCCCCATTTTTTGTTGAGGTGTGGGTGTCTATGCTGGAGCCTTTTGCCAGGCACATCAGC
Source organism: Candidatus Woesearchaeota archaeon (assembly GCA_043807015.1). GTDB lineage: Archaea > Nanobdellota > Nanobdellia > Woesearchaeales > UBA10216 > JAZDGJ01. The sequence continues at coordinate 4,796 of JAZDGJ010000051.1, forward strand.
GTGTGGTTATAGCTCTCGGACTTCGCAAGCACTGTGCTGAATATACCTTCCTTTGGAAACTGCATCAGCCCATTCAAGTCTTTTGTGAAGCCCCCCATTGTATTTGAGGTAGAGAGATTGCTTTATAAGTTTTATGAAGGGAAAAAAGAAAAAAGTGGCGCGCTAATAGCAGGCGCCGTTGCTGCAGCCGGTTGCGTTAAGCACATTACAGCTTACATTGTACAGGTCTGCCCTTGTGCCCATGCAAACATATTCGCCAACAGTCACCCCATCATCTGCACAGAAGTCATCGTAGCTGTATGGATAACTGTAGTAATAGCCGCTAACAGTTCCAGGGACAAACCAATTGTAGCCTCCATCGCTGTCTGTGCATGAATCATCTTGCTGAGTACATGCCCCACCTGAGCATCCGTACTGGCACACTTGCTGCAGCATTGGTGATGT
>JAZDGJ010000052.1:0-7229 GCA_043807015.1 Candidatus Woesearchaeota archaeon
ACAACAGACTTTAGAATGTGGTATGTTTCAGAGGCTATCTGAATCGCTTCCTTAAAAGAAGCGGCTTTGACAGGAGCCATCATGAATTCCTGCATCGCGAGCTTTCCTCCGGCATGCTTGCCCCCGTTGATTACGTTGCAGAAAGGCACGGGAAGTATGTGCTTTTTGTTGCCGCATATTCCCGCGAGATACTGGTAAAGGGGCATTCCAGACGAGAGCGCAGCTGCCCTTGCAGCAGCCATGCTCACTGCAAGAATCGCATTTGCGCCAAGGCTGCTTTTGTTTTCAGTGCCATCCATCTCAATCATGAACTTGTCAAGCTCTCTTTGCGCAGTGCAGTCCATGCCAGTGATTTTCCTTCCGATGCGGTAGACGTTCTCAAGTGCCTTGGAAACTCCCAAGCCAAGGTAGCGTTTTTCCCCATCGCGCAGTTCCAGGGCTTCATGAATGCCTGTAGAAGCCCCGCTTGGCACCGCAGCCCTTCCGAAAATGCTGCCAACATAGACATCTGCCTCAACAGTAGGATTGCCTCTGGAATCAAGAATCTCCCTTGCAGCAACTTTTTTTATCTTAAATGCAGGCATTAGCCAAGAAACAGCGAAATGGGTTTATAAGTTTTGTCAAAAAACGTATTGGGCACTCTGCTGAATTAGACTTATAAAGAGTAGGAATATGTTTTTTGGCAAGAATCAAGGGAGTTCTAAAGAGTTCTCTCATTCTGAACAATCTGATCCAGACTCTGTTTTTCCCTGATTAGTTTTATATTACCATGCTGCGTAAGCAACACTTCTGGAATTTGATCATGAGAATTATAGTTAAAAGGTGCCATTGATGAACAATAAGCTCCACTGCCTCCAATCAAAACATAATCTCCGATTCTGGGCTGAGCCATTAATACTGGGATTATATGACCCGCCGAATCCAACCTCTGAGCATCTCCACTTTCACAACATCTTCCTACTGGAACGCGCAAATCCTTTTCAGGATCAAGTCTGCTCAAATCAAATTCTGAGGATAACAATTTTCCTTCCCTTGAAACAACATATATTGGGTGGAGTGATCCGTAAAATAGCTGCCTTGCATTTGCTTCCATCCCTGCATTAAGCACAATAAATTCAAATCCATCTTTTCCGGTATGTTTTATGTCAATAACTTCTGTAATAGTATATCCTGAATTTGCGACAATCATTGTCCCGGGCTCAACTTCCATTACAAGTTTTCTACCTGTTTTTTTATAAAACTCTTCAATTTTAGTTCTTGCATATTGCCCTAATTCTTCAAGGTTAGCAGGAGTATCGTTTGGCATTCGTGCTTCTTTTAAGCCGCCTCCGAAGTTCACTATCGCTGCATTTGGGAAGTAATCTTCAACAAACTTTAATTCCCTGTCAATATTTTCTCTCCATTTTGCAGGATCCCCACCCGAGCCAATGTGCACATGAACAAGGTCGATTATAATACCGTCTTTTCTTATAGAGTCCAATGCTTCTGGCAGATCGCTTAAGTGAACACCAAAACAAGAATATTTATCCCCTGTGTTTCTTGTTGCAGATTCTCCAGAACCAGTTCCCGGATGGACCCTCATAGCAAGTTTTACATTACTGCTTTTTGCAAAAGGTGATATAAGACCTAATTGCCTCAGAGAACAAACATTATATTTCATTCCAGAACTTATCATGTGTTCCAGTTCTTCTCTGTCATCTCTGGCAGGAACTTCCTGGGTAGTTAGCATAATCTTCGCATAATCAATTCCAGCCATATGCGCTCTTCTTACTTCATTCATTGAGCTTGCGTCGATAGAGAATCCTTGGCTCACAATCAACTGAAGAATTGCTCTATTAGAGTTTGCTTTCATTGCATATCTTGGCCTCAAGCCGAATGCGTTGGGCATTGAGGAGACCGCTCTGCATTTCTGAACTATAATAGGCCCATCATAGATATACTGGGGACACCCCCACATTTTTACAGATTCAACAACGTGGGCAGTAGTCAAATTTCCTTGAGGAAATAATTTTTCTGCCATTTTACATAAAACTCTTTAACAATTCTCCTTTGTCTCTTGGACTAAAATATGCGGCTGGAATGTCAAGGATTGTGAACGCTCCTGACCTTCCTTCGTGGCTCAGCCTGTTAGCGGCTCTTGCATGTGCAACCAATATATTTGCAGTTGCTTGTGGATTGCTGCCCCATATGTTTTCATATTTAATCACTCCTCTGTTGCCATCCGTTAAAGCAGTGGCAATGACAATTCCGTCATGAGGCATGCCAGGATGTTCCGCATCTAACTCTTCTTGGGACACAAATTGAACAGTGGTTCTGTATGGTGCAAAATAATTAGGCATTGTCCTTATTTCGTTCGCAATTCTATCTCTGTCCGCTCCCTCTTTTGCAACAACAATACACTCTCGCCAATGCATTTCCCCGGGTTTTAACTTTTCACCTTTTTTTGCCCTTTCAACAGCTTCAGGGATTGCATGGGTATACTGTCTTGCATCTTGGACTCCTCCAACCCTTCTTATTGCATCAGAATGCCCCATGCTCAATCCTCCTTTTTCAGAAAGGCCATAAAAACCTGTCGGATTTGCCCCAGGCAGGAAAGCATCTGCCAACACTCTTTCAAGCGAAAAAGTTCCAGGATCCCATCCTGCGGAAATTACGGCAACATGCCCTGATTCTTTTGCAAGCCTATCCATTGTTGCAAAGTATTCTGGAATTTTTGCATGAGTATCAAAACTATCAACAGTGTTATGTTTAGAAACCCATATGGGCCCTTGTTTTGGTAAATCGGTTGCACTTCCTCCACATAATATTGCAACATCAATATCTAGATTTCCATCAGGTCCAACAACTTTAATTCCAGGGGTTTCGTTTTGAACACTTTCAGGCCTTCTTGTGATTATGCCAGCAAGAGAAATGTCACCGTATAATTCTTGGTTTCTTAAGACTGCCTTAAGGACTCCTCTCCCTATATTTCCGTAACCAACTATTCCTATTCTTGTTTCCATTTTATGCCCCCATTAAACATTCTATTAAGATTAAATCAATGATAATAATCAATTTATAAACTTTATTATTCAATAACTACTATTGGATAGTAAATCATATATTTATGGTTTTTCGCACACGTTTTATTCTTATTGAACATGGAAACCAAACATTCCAAGAAATGGAAATTCAGGCATCCTAACCAATATAGCTTACGTCCTTTCCAAGCTTCCCAAGGCTCCTTAGGGCTTTGCTCTTTATGCCGAGCTTGGTTTTCTTCGTGGTCTCTTCTTCTATTTCGTTGATTTCCTTGTCAAGCTCTTTCAGGTCTATGCCGAGGAAAAGCTTCTCGTTAAGAACCCGGACTATTTCCCTTGCGCCCTTTATGCCGAGGTACATCGGATGCCCGTAAGTCTCGGCAAGAAGGCAGGCTGCCTCTATTTTGCGCCTCTTTGCCAGCCCGAGGAGAAGCCCTGATACGCCGATTATAGGCCCTACAATTCCGTAGAGCTTTGATTCCACTCCTTCAATGGAATATCTCTTTACAATCTCCTTTGAATTTCCTGTGCAGTAGACTTTCGGCTTCCTGGGCACGTTAGGAAGACCTATTCCGCCTAATGTGACAATTTCTTTTCCACCCATCGCCTGGAATATGTCCAGAACTTTTTCGCAGAATGAATATGAGGATTCCTCGTCTATGGGCTGCACATCGCCGGCAACGAACAATATGTCCTGCTTCTTGCCTTTTTTTGCATACATTGAAATTGAGGGAAGCTCCACAAGGTTGCCTTCATTTACAAAGACTGAATGGGGCAGTTTGTATGAAAAGAATTCGCAGATTTTCTCTGCCTTTAGCTCTTCCACCATGAAGTCAGTTGCAACTTTTCCGACGTTGCCTATTCCCGGCAGCCCCTCTACAAGAACGGGCTTGTCCAGCTTCGGTTTTTTGCCAACTACAATGGCAGTCCATTCTGTCATAGCAGTCCCTTCTCCTTCCGAGCTACTTCTTTGGCTTTTCTCCTGTAAGTCCCGTATGCGTCTTCTGGGCTGAATTTTGCAGGTTTTGGAGAAAATGTCTCATGCCCTTTTCCGCATTTGTCCTTCATAGTGTATGTTCCGCAAGCGCACTTTTTGAGCCTCATTTTTCAACAACTTCCGCGGTGCTGTCCGCTGATTTTTCAATCTCATCAACAACGTGCGACGCTGCCTTTTCCAGGATTTTTTCAGCAGACTTGTAATCCGGCGCTGTGGCTATCAGCCTGTAGCTTCCGGCTGCGATATATTTGACTTCTGCGCCTGAATCAACTGCTCTTTTCAGGGCGCGCTTGACTATTTCAACCCCGTCAGGGGCATAGCTTTGGAGCTTGATGTCAGTCTGCGTTACCACCTGCTGCGGCTTAAGGCGCAGCACAACAACCTGCATCAGGGCTGCAGCTGTCTTTTTTGGAATGCCTATCTGCTCAAGGCTGCAGTTGCCTTTCACCACATCAGTGAAGCATGCAAAAAGCGAGGGATATTTCTCAAATATGGGCTTTGAAATTTCGCTGTAGACCTGCTGAAGATCTGCCTTGAGCTCCTTGGCAGCAGTCTCAATCATTTTTTCTGCGCGCTGCTCCTGCTTGACCTCGTTGATTTTTACCTTGTGCTGGTTTTCCGAGACCCTTCTGAGCGAGAGGTCAATCTGGCCCCGTTCGCGGTTGACCCTGAGGATCTTGCAGACGATAATTTTTCCTTCCTTGACATAATCGCGGATATTCCTTATTCTTCCCGGAGCTATTTCCGAGATGTGGACCATCCCTGAGAAGCCGTATTCGTCGAGCTTTGCAAAAACGCAGTGGCTCTGCACGTTCGTTACCGTGCATATCACCAGTTCCCCTTCCTCAGGCAAACCCTCCTTTTTGAGAAGCATATTATGCCAGAACCTCTAGTATTCTTGCCTTTATGCTTGCCTTGCCTCCAGTGGCTTCTGCTATTGTCTTTCCGCACACCAGGCAGAGCACTTTTGTTGAAGCCCTTCCGAATATTATCTGCTCATTCTTGCATTTCGGGCATCTGACTTTGACGAATTTTGAAGACGACTGCATTGTTAATCACCACGAATAAGAAAAGGCAGGATGTTTAAAAAGGTTTGGGTAAAGCTAACTAATGACTTGTGGCTGGCTGCGGTCGCAAGGCGACTTCCCATCTCCCGCCTTATCTATTGTGGCGGGAAGATGGGAACCCCAAATGGAGTTTGGGGCGCAGCCAGCCCAATTAGAACTTAACAATCAGATTGATAAATCGAGAAAAGATTCACACGAACTCGACTTTCTTTGCCCTTTTGCCGTGGTTCTGCACGTGGGTTTTCTTGCAGACTGTGCACTCATATCTGAGGTCTGTCTTCTTTGACTGCTTCCTTCCAGTCATCTTGAACTGGGAAATAGCAGGCTTAGAGTACCTGCCAAGATTTCCGTGCCCTCTAGCCCTGCCCCTGCTCCTTGCCCTGAACTTTGAGCCATAGCTCAATGGGCTTGGGCTTTTCTTCTTAGCCTGGGATACTTTTTGCTCAGTATGTTTCTTGCAATGCGGGCAGTATCTCTTGACAGCTTTCTTTACTTTCATAGGACGAGAAAAAAGCTGGGTATATAAAAACGTTACGGTTTGACAGAGTTTGCTGTCAGGCGTAAACAGCCTTCTCCCTTGCTATTAGAAGGTCTGCAAGCTCTTTTGGCAGCTCCTGGACTTCGTCCTTGCTGAAAGGACCGTAAACTTCAAGCTCTTTGCCAAGGAATTTGGGCACTTCAGATAGAAATTTAACCACGCATCTGGTTGTATGCTCGACTTTTGGCGCCTCAGCAGGCTTTTCAGCAGCAGCTGGCCTGTGGTGGTCTGAAATTATGCTGCCGATTATCTCGCTGCGTGCGTTGTCCAGCTTTTCAACAAGCGAGAGGAAAAGCATCCTCTCAGGCTCAAGCAGCACAGACAGGTCCATTGCGTCTGAGCCTGTCCTGCTCTTTATCAGCGCAAGGCTGATGATTTTTTTCTCTCTGCGCTCATAAAGCTCTTTTATAAGGCGCCTTATGTTGCGAAGCTGCTGAATCAGGTGCTCATTTGAGTCTGCCATCTCAGACGACCTGGACAGCTCTTTTTTCTGGCTCAAATATGCGAGAATATCAGAATATACTGTCTCATCAAGCTTCTGCAGCTCTTCTCTCCCCTTCTCTCTCATGACGAGCTCGAAGAGTGTTTCGTATGTCAGGACAGTTTTTTCCAATTTCCCCCCGCAACGAGGAAAACCTTGGGGTATATAAAGATTTTCTGCAAAGATTTAAATGCGGTTTCGGATTAGAGCGGTTTATGTCAGAAATAACTTTTGAAGACATCAAGTTTGAGGAGCAGAGCGGGAAAGTGATAGTGAGGCTTCTGAAAATATTTTCCACCACTCTCAACAATGCTGATTTGGAAAAGATTGGCGCTTTTGCGGTGAAAGATGGAGAGCTGATTTTTGATAATGTGTCAGAGAAATCTGCACTTAACAAGCTGCTTATGCTTCTCCAGAAAGCGTTTGAGCATTTAAGGAATGATGTTACGGGTCATTCTGCGGTTTACATCCACAGGAACAGCGGCATTCCGCTGTTGGGAAGCGCTGCTTTTGGCATTGTGGACAGGAACAGCAGCATGATAGAAGTCAAGCCCATAACTGGCTGCAACATGAACTGCATATTCTGCTCTGTCGATGAAGGCTTGTCCTCCAAAAAGACAAATGATTTTGTTGTTGAAGAGGCTTATCTCGTCGAGGAATGCAGCAAAATCGTTGCTTTCAAAAAAGTAGCCTGCCAGATTGTTATCAACACCCATGGCGAGAGCCTGCTTTACAGCAGGGTAGCAGAGCTTGTAAAGGACCTTAAGGCAATCCCAAACGTCACTGATGTTTCCCTCATTACCAACGGCACTTTGCTTACCAGGGAGCTTATTGACAGGCTGGCATCTGCCGGCTTGGGCAGCCTTAACATATCAGTTAATGCAATCACTCCTGAGAAAGCCAAGATTTTGCAGGGAACTGCGTTGTATGATGCAAAAAAGGTGCAGGAGATGGCAGAATACGCTGCCAAGAAGGTTAAGGTCATCCTTGCGCCTGTGTTTGTTCAGGGATATAATGAGGGCGAGCTGAAGAAAATAGCGCTTTTTGCGAAGAAGATAGGCGCAAAAACAGGCATCCAGAACTTCCTGCGGTATTCTGGCGGCAGAAATCCTGCACAGCAGCTGCC
>JAZDGJ010000053.1:0-4216 GCA_043807015.1 Candidatus Woesearchaeota archaeon
GGCTGGAAATTCACCCTGCCTTTTGACCCTTTGCTGCTCAATTACATCAGGAAGGAAAAGATTGACATTATCCAATTCCATACGCCTGCAATGCTCGGCATGCAGGCAATCATAATTGCAAAGGCGCTAGATATTCCCCTAATAGGCACGTTTCACACCTTCATCATGGACCCGCAGTATCTTAAGCACATCAGGCTTAGCCACAGGCTTATGGAAAAATTTGCATGGAAGTGGTCGAATGCATTTTATAACCGCTGTGACTTAATAACTTGCCCCTCAGAAAGGACAAAGGCAGAGCTTATTGCAAAAAATTGCAAGAAGCCAATGAAGGTAATCCCTTATGGTATCGACTTATCTGAATTTGACAATGCAAAATCGCCTTCAGTAAGGCGTGCATTGAACAAAAAAGGAAAACTGCTGCTTTTCGTCGGAAGGCTAGCCTATGAAAAAAACATACCTTACCTTTTGGAATGCTTTGCCCTCATGCTCAGGAAGCTCCCGAACACCAGGCTGGTGATTGTCGGCGATGGTCCCCAGGAGAAGCTAATCAAGGCAAAGATAAGGGCACTTGGAATATCAAAGAGTGTTATTTTTACAGGAAGTATTGGGCATGATAAGCTTGTCAAATCGGGTATTTTTGGAGCTTGCGACGTATTTATCCATGCTTCGACGACAGAAACAGGTCCTATAACTCTCCTTGAAGCGCAGGCAAACGGTCTCGTGTCTGTCGTAGTTGAAGGGCCTGGCATGAATCTTGTGACAAACAACGTCAACGGGTACGTTGTCGGCCAAAATGACAAGAAAGGTTTTGCCGATGCTGTAGTCACGCTCTTAACCGATGCAGCGAAGTATAACCGGATGAAGAAAGCCACGTTAAGGATTGTGAGGAAGTATGAAATATCGCACGTAATTGAAGACTGGGAAATGGCTTATGAAAAGTTAAGAAAAGTTGGACGGCGATGAAAATAAGAAAGCAAACTCTCGTGACTGGTGGTTGGCAGTAGAAAAGTTTAAATTGCACTGACGCGTTGTTTCAAGAACAAAAAGAATTCCCGAAAGTGATGAAAATGGCAAAGCATCCCGCCAGGAGAAAAAGCAAACCTTTGCTTTCCATAGTTATACCTGCGTACAACGAGGAAAAATACCTTCCAAAGCTGCTGGACTCGATTAACGCGCAGGATTTCAAGAATCTTGAGACCATTGTCGTAATAAAGCTTTCAAAAGATAAAACTTTCAATGTAGCCAGCAGGTACGACTGCACTATTAAAGCCGGGGGCGGCCTGCCAGGTGTCTCAAGGAACATGGGTGCCAAGCTTGCAAAGTCAGACGTTTTCCTTTTCCTGGATGCGGATACAATCCTGCCGAAAGGATTCATATCAGAGCTTATGGCTGAATTTAAGCAAAAAAAACTTGCCTGTGCCGTTGTATTCAGCAAGCCGCTCTCAGAAAAGCTAATTGATAAAATCTCATTCTTCTTTACAAATTGTTACATCTGGATATTTCAGTATATACGCCCCTCAGCAGCAGGCTGGTGCATAATTATCAAGTCGGATACATTTAGAAAAATAGGCGGTTTTGATGAGTCCCTGTGGAATTTTGAGGACTTTGACCTGGTGAATAGGGCTAGCAAGCAGGGCAAGTTCTCAATTTTACCCTCTCCACAGATTCTGGTTTCGGTGAGAAGGTATGAAAAGGAAGGCAGGTTTTCATATTTTGTCAAAACTATATGGAGGGTAGTGTTGTATGCGCTCATAGGTAAAAAGACGGTGCAGAATAAGGTTAAGTATGAGTTTGGCAAATTCTAAGAATAACTTACCTGCTCGTGTCAGCCTGCCTTTCTATCTCGAGCTTTTTGGAGATTGCGTTGCTTGTGGCATTCATCTGGTAAGCGTAGATTATTTCATCTGCAACTGTCTCAATTGCACTTTTCTTTGAGTTGAACGACTTTGCAAATGCTCCCTGGACCATCTGCCTTAACGCGACGTCAACCCTCCTTTGGGGCGAACACTCAACTGCCCTAGGGTAGCGAGCTCCGCCGTATTCGATTGAGATTATTTCTTCCCTTGGGGCGGCATTTTCAACAGCTTTCACAAAAACCATTATCGGGTTCTGTTTTGTGCGCTGTTCTATAAGCTCAAATGCCCTCTCAACAATTTTGTGGGCATTCTGGGCTTTTCCAGTTATATGATAAGAAGTGATTTTGTGCTTTTTGCCCCTGTGCCCCGGAACTATAAGCTTGTTCATCAACCTTTCAACAATAAAAACCCTTGACTTGTAGAACTTCTGCCTTGCATGCCTTCCGCCGGACCTGCATACAATGCTTGGCTTGAGCGAGATGTAATCAACTAATCCTGCATCATCTACCTTGATGCCTTCTGTGCTCCATCTCCCGAATGCTTTTATTTCCTCCATTGTGTTGCGAACCAAGCGGTGCTTAATAAAGCTTACGCTTGCATTGCCACTCCGTCGACTAGCTTAAGCCCTTTTCTTTCCCTCAGCTTTGCTGATACTTTGCCCTGCTGTTCATAGGGCATTTTCTCAAATGACTGGTCCTGGACATAGAAGTTTCCCCTTCCTTCTGTTGACCCTCTTAAGTCAGAGGACAAGCCAAACATCTCTGCCACAGGCAGCTTTGCCTTGACCACTGCAAGGTCTCCCTCTTGCTGCATGTCCAGCAGCTGTCCGCGCCTGTTTTGCACAAGCTTTGAAAGGTCTCCCATGTATCTTGAAGGCGCCTCAATCTGCAATGTCTGGACAGGCTCGAGCAATGATAGCCCTGCATTGAGCATTGCCAACCTCATTGCATCCCTCACTGCAGGAAGCACCTGCGCAGGTCCTCTGTGTATTGCGTCTTCGTGCAGCTTCATGTCGTTGATTATAACCTTGACCCTGTTGCACGGCTCCCTTGCTATCGGTCCAAGTGCCATGACATCCCTGAATGCATCAAGCACAAGCTCCATGACCTCATTTATGTTTACTATGCCTCTTGTCATGTCAATTATCATGTTACCACTGTAAATTTCTTTGATTCTTCTTGCTATCTTGCTGTCCATGCCCGCTGCCTCAAGCTTCTCCCAGATTTCCATTTCTTTCTTTCTGATTTTCATGTCAGGAATCTGTCCGCTCTTCATTAGCTGGTAGATTGGCTCTTCCAGGGGCTCGACTGAAATGTAGAACTTGTTGTGCTTGTTCGGGCTTTTTCCCTCTGCTTCAGGAGACTTCTTCGTAACAGTTTCCCTGTAGACAACAATAGGTTCTGACGTGCGGACATCTACGCCTTTTTCACTCTTTATCCTGTTTTCTATGACTTCAAGGTGGAGTTCGCCCATTCCGCTCATGAGATGCTCCCCTGTGGACTCGTTAATCTGAATTACAATGGTTGGGTCTTCCTTGGTGACCTGCCTGAGAACTTCAACGAGTTTTGGAAGGTCAGAAGGCTTGACTGCCTCAATTGCCTTTGTAATAACCGGCTCAAAGAGGTGCTTTATGCCCTCGAACGGCTCCATGTCTGCAATTGAGCTGACTGTCTCGCCGGAAAATGCGCCTTTAAGCCCTGCTATGCCGATTATGTTTCCTGCAGGAGCCTCGTCAACAATCTCCCTTCTCGGGCCTATGTAGATTGAAACCTGCTGTATCCTCACCGCCTGCTTTCCCATAAGGAGGTTTAAGTCCTGCCCCTGTTTTATTGTGCCAGAGAAAAGCCTTCCTGCAGCTATCTCTCCTGCATGCTTGTCAACAACTATGCTCGTGCAGACAAAAACTACGGGCCCATTTGGGTCGCAGCTGAGCAAAGCCTTTCCTGCCTCGCTCTCAAGGTCTCCATGCCAAATTTTTGGAATCCTGTATTTCTGGGCTTGAACAGGATTTGGGTGGTGCTTTATCGATACTGCCAAAACGACCTTGTACAATGGCGCTCTTTTCGCAAGCTCCTTGACTTTTTCATCATCTTCTGCGAGGTATGTGTCAACTACGTCTTTGAATGTTATGTTGTGTTGCTGCATGTATGGCAGTGAAAGAGCCCACTTGTCTCTGGCACTGCCAAATGCCACTGAGCCGTTCGTTACATCCACCTGGAACTTTTCCTTGAAGTCGGGCTCTGCTATTTGCCTTATCAGCCCGTTGACTCTTGTTATTATGTTGAAGAACCTCTGCTGCACCTGTTCTGGCGTGAGCTTGAGCTCTGTGATAAGCCTGTCAACCTTGTTGATGAACAAGA
>JAZDGJ010000054.1:0-16373 GCA_043807015.1 Candidatus Woesearchaeota archaeon
GGCATAAGCAACATAAGGGTGATTCCTGCAGGTCTTCAGGGCACTCCTGGACCGGGGCAGGTGATTCCAAACAGCATGATTGAGAAGACAGAGTCAATTAAGGGTGTTGAATATGTTGATGCTGTCCTGACAGATTCAAAAGCAGTTGAGTTTGGCAATGAAAAAAAATACCTCTCGATTGTCGGCTATGACCCAAAGCTCGGCGCAAAGGGATTTGCTGACGTTGACATAGATCTTGTAGAAGGCAGATACTTCTCTCCCGGCGAGGGCATGAGCGCAATAATTGGGTATGGTGTTGCGCATGACGCTTTTGACAAGGAAATACAGTTGAAAAATGCAATCTCCATTGATGAAGTTAAGTTTAAGGTCGTGGGCATATTTGAAAAAACAGGCATAGATTTTGACAACAGGGTTTATCTCCCGTTAAAGGAGGCAAGGGATATGACCGGGCAGCAGGACTCTGTAAATGCCCTTGTGGTAAAAGTGCAGTCTGGAATTGACACAGAAGAAGAAGCTGCAGTTATAAAAGACCAGCTTTCAAAAAGCTTTGACAAGGATTCATTTGATGTAATGACCCCAAAGCAAATACTTGAGAGGATTGGGCAGATACTCGGCATCGTAAGCACAATCCTCGGCGGAATAGCTGCAATCTCTCTGCTCGTTGGAGCAATTGGCATCATGAATTCAATGTTCACTTCTGTGCTTGAAAGAACTCGCGAGATTGGGCTTATGAAAGCAATAGGCGCAAGAAACTCCCAGATATTTTCCATCTTCCTGATTGAGTCAGGCTTTATGGGGCTTTCAGGAGGAGCAATGGGCGCTGCCCTTGGCTCAGGAATAGCACTTCTTGCAGGACTTGCAGCCCAGGCAGCAAATGTGCCCCTGATTGGGCTGCATGTTGATGTGGGAGTAATAGTTATAGCATTGGTTGTTTCTTTCGTAGTGGGAGTTGTCTCAGGAATTGTTCCTGCATACAGGGCTGCCAATCTTGACCCTGTAGAAGCGCTGAGATACGAGTGACTAATCATCTGCTTTCTTGAATAACAGCCAGCCAATCTTTGTCCTTATTAACGCGAACAGGCCTTTAAGCTTTTTGCCTTTCAGAAGGAATTCAGCCCTTCCTTTTTCCAAGGAGGCCTCTATCGGCTCTTTGCTTTCATAGGTGCCTTTATCCCAGATTTCAACCTTTCCTGCGCCATACTGCCCTTCGGGAATCGTTCCTTCAAAACCAGCATAGCTTAGGACATGGTCTTCTGTGGCAATAGCCAGGCGTTTTTCTTCAGGATTCATTGAAATGCCTTTAGGCACAGCCCATGACTTTAGAACTCCAGCAACCTCAAGCCTGAAGTCATAATGCAAGTTCCTTGCATCATGTTTCTGCACTACGAAAACAGGTGCATAAGCCATTCTACCCAGTGGAAGAGAATTTCAGTGCCTAATAGCAGCATCAGGATGCCCTGCGCGAGGTGAAGCTTCCTTATGTTCTGGTCACGCCATCCTGATATGTCCTCAACTTCCTTGAAGCCGAAATAGACTATAAGTGTTATAGCAACCATTGGAAGCACGAAAACAAGGTTGTAAAGCAGCAGCCAGGGCAATGTCTCGAAAAAGCCCATCAGCGACAATGTGCCTGAGGCAATAAAATAAGGGGCTATTGTGCAGGGCAGCAGGAATATTGTAACCAATGCGCCCGCAATAAAAGCTCCCTTGACAGATGTTACTCCAGATACGACGCTCTTCATGAAAGGCCTTAGGAAAAGGGGCATCTCTGTGGCAAAGCCGCCTGGCTTGTACTTGATGAAATCCCTTATGTTGAGGATTCCGATGATGACTGCAGTCCAGCCGAGGATTTTGAAAAGCCACAGGCTTATGAAAGGGAAGGCCTGAATCTGGCTGAAGAACTTTGTCATAAGAATTCCGTAGAAAAGGTAGATAAAATAGACTGCGGATATGAATGCAAACCCTGCAAGGAGCACCTTCTTTCGGTTATTTGGGTGGGCTGTTACAATTGTCAGAAGCACAAGCGCGAGAACTGCAAGCGCGCAAGGATTAAGCGCATTGACTGCTGCAAGCACAAGAATCCGGGTAAATGTAAGCTCATTTGTCAGCTCTCCTCCCTGCCCTGGCCCGTTTCCTGAAATGCTTTGGTTCTTTTCTTCAACCCCTTCGCCATTCCACTGGAAAAGCCAGCCTTTAATTTTCACAGCATTCTCGAATGAAATTTCGCCGCCAGAAATTCTCGCTTTTTCCGGCTCAGTTGTGCTGTAGTTTATTTTTGTCAGCTCTGCTGTGATATTGCCAGTCATTAATGCCAAAAGGGCAGAGTCATTGTTGCCGCCGCCGTTGAAAATAAGAATCCTGTTGTTGCCCCAGAGGCTGGGCGTTCCAGGAAGCCCGGAAATCTGCACATTTTCCAGAGGTGTCTCTCCAGTGAGAAGCACGCAGGGATTGTCATTAACACTGCCCAGCTGGTCATCAATGCTACCAAGGATTGGACCATCGCCGACAAAAGACCTGTTCTGCCTGAAAACAAGCGTTGGCATATATGTGCCTGTGTAATAAGCCTGGTCATACTTTTCAAATACAGGCAGATTCTGCGGGTGCTCCTTGATCTCATATTCTATCACGACAAGGTTATAGTCCTCTGTAGTTACAGGAAGCAGTATTGGGTCAACTTTTGCGCAATAGGGGCATCCTATCCCTGTAAAGTAGACTGCGCAGTTTGTGGCTGCCACAGAGCCGGATGCCAGGAGCAATCCGATAATTGCAAGGAAAAGCAGCTTATTCATTTCAAGCACCCAGGAAAACCTTCATGAAATACATGAGTGCTATTCCCGCAACGAAAATGCTGAATGTTCCCAGCACTTTTTTTATCTCAATCTCCTTCTTCAGCTCAGGTATAAGGTCAGTTGCTGCTATGTAAATGAATCCCCCTGCGGCTATCGGCACAAGGATGTTTGTGAAGTATGATGTCGCGCTTGAGATGAAGTAGCCGAGTATGCCTCCTGCAACTGCCATAAGGGCAGTGACAAAATTAAGGAACAAGGCTCTTGACTTCTTCATCTTGCCGTAAACAAGCACGCCGAAATCGCCTATTTCCTGCGGGATTTCGTGCAGCATCACGGCAAGAGTTGTATTTATGCCAAGTGGTGTGCTTGTTACAAAGCTTGCCGCAATTATCAAGCCGTCAAGGAAGTTGTGTATTGAGTCGCCGATAAGGTTCATATACGCGAATGTATGGATTGTGCACTTCTCGTCATGGCAGTGCCTCCAGTGAAGTATCTTCTCAATGAAGAAGAAAAGGCTGAAGCCAAGAAGGACGCTCAAGCCGACAGTTAGCGTGCTGTTATTCTCTGCCGCTTCCGGAATCAAATGAAGGAACGCGCCGCCCATTAATGCGCCTGCTGACAGCGCAACAAGCACAAGCAGGAGCTTGTCAAGAACCTTCTCTTTCAGCATAAGCGCAAGGATGCCTATGAATGCAATAAGGCTTACAGCAATTGTGCTGAGTAAAATCCAGACTAGTGTTGCCATAATATCATGTGTCTGGTATTTATTTATAAGACTTGCGTTCCGCCCCTAAACCTGCGCCCCCTACCTATAAAGGCGTAATTTCCGCCACTGACTCTCAGTGCTTTTCCATTAACTAGTGCGTCAGCGATCTTTTTTCTTGCAGAGAGAAGCAGGCGGTGGAAAGTCGGCTGTGAAATTCCCATCTTGGCTGCTGCCTCTTCCTGTTCAAGGCGTGTAAAGTCCTTAAGGCGCAAAGCTTCGAGCTCTTCAACTGCAAGAATGACTTCCTCAAGCTCGAAAAGCCGCACGCCTGCCGGCTTGAAATAAGTAATTCCGGGCTCAAACGACACTCTTCTGCAGATGCGTGGTCTCGGCATGATTTCACTCCAGCTCTTTCAGCTCTGCCTCAATGGCGTTTTTCTCTTCTTCCAGCATTTTTTTCTGCTCTTCCTTGCTAATGCCTGCAAAAGCCCATCTCCTGCCCATGCCCCTGCGCAAAGTTACGTTCCCGCCAGCACAAGGTCCCATGCCTCTGCCAGTCATAGCACCTTTTCCAAAAGGTCCTGTTCCATCTGTGTATGGCATATTAACCACCTCCATTATGAATATATATTCATAACTACTATATAAACTTTTTGCACAATTTCAGAACAAAAGAAAAAAGTTCAGCCCTTCCAAAGCCCGTGGATGTTGCAGTATTCCCTTGCAGATATGTTCTGAGCCTTAACGCAGAATTCTGCCTCTGGCTTGTCCCTCGGCCTTAAAAATTTCCTGTAGGCAATGCCGTCAGCCAGAATCTCAATCCACTGTATGTAATGGGCATCCTCCATTGGATGAGGTATTGAGCCAACCTTCACTTTTACGCCTGTGGCAGTCCTTTCTATCACAGGAACGTGCTTCTCAAGACCAATGTCTGTGCTTTTTTCCTTGAGCAGCTCCATCGGCTGGCCGCAGCACACAAGCGTGCCGCCTCCAATAGAAATCACCTCAATAATGTTTCCGCAGACGTTGCACTTATAAATTTCCATAGGCGCAGTCATTTTACATCATCCCCTGAATGAAGCATGGGTGGCATTATTTAAATCTTATGGAGAAGAACTTTGAGGAAACCTTTAAATAAGCTATATTCCTAAAAACTTCCCATGCGAAAAATAGGGCAGTCTTCAACAGAGTATATTTTGCTTGTTGCATTTGTGATGGTTCTTATGCTTCCTGGAGTTTATATTTTCTTCAATTCGTCTGAGATTAGCAGGGATGAGGAAGGCGCAAAAATAGAGAATTTTGCGCGTGCAGTCATAAGCCAGTCTGAAAGGCTGTATTCAATGGGTCCCGGCGCCACGGCAATTATTAACGAGAGGCTTCCTGAAGGAGTTGTTTCCATCAATACAGAATTTGACAGCATAGCGGGAAAATACGAAATGACTATCACAACTGATGAAAAGGAGTATTCCTTTTCCTGCCCGGTTCCAATAAGCGCAAGCCTTTCAGGCGGTGAAATTGGAAGCGGGGCGGTTGTAACCCTTGAGGCAAGGCAGGAAGCAGATGGGAAAGTTTACGTTTTTGTCGGTTTTGGAGACGCCTCAGCTTAGAAACATTTAAATAATGCCTTTCCAAAAAGCGTATTATGCGAAAAAGAGGGCAGAGTTCTGTTGAGTATACGGTACTGGTTGCATTCGCGCTTGTCCTGATACTGCCAATCGCCTATAGTTTTTTCACCTCCGCAGCGTCTGACACAAAAACCGAGAATGCGCAGATACAGCATTTTGCAGAGGCGGTTATTAGCCAGTCTGAGCGTTTGTATGCCATGGGTCCTGGTGCGAAGGCAGTGATTAGTGAAAGGCTTCCTAAGGGCGCCTATGTTGAATTGAAATCTGATGATGCCACAGGCACTTATGAACTTGTCATCACGGCAGATGGCAGAGAATATGTATATCCTACGTCAGTTCCGATAAATTCAAGCATTACGGCGGAGGATACGGCTCAGGGAATTGCAAGCATAAGGATTGAGATGAAGCAGAGGCCTAATGGAGAGGTTTACAGCTGGGCTGCTGTTGATCCCCCATGCACTACATCATCGATGTGCAGCGATGACAAGTTCTGCATGATGGAGATTGGTGAGTGTGCTGTTTGCTCTGCCGGGGATTGTGTCATCCAGCAGAGTTGTTATGACGGCACGTTTTCCGGAAACTGTGTTGTTGGATTTGAGCCAAGGTACTGCAATAGTGAAGGTGCTCTGGTGCCAAACTGCGAGCAGTGCTGCCCTTCAGGCACTTGTGGTCCGGATGGAGCTTGCACAACACCACCGGCAACTGAAACTTTGACCAGAAGAGTTTCACTTGGCGCTGATGATGTTGCGCGTTGGGGAACGGGAACTACTGGCATTTCCAATGCTCCGCCATCTTGCATTGCAGGCAACACTGGGGGCGCTAATTCCTATAGTTTCAGTTGTGCCATGAGGTTTACTAATATTAATATTCCAAAGGATAGCACCATAACAAGCGCTTATTTGACTTTTACTGCCCGGCTATCGAATCCTCTTGGGACTGTGAATTCTAACTTGTATGCTGAGAATGTTGACAATGCTGCTCAGATTAGCGGAACAAATTCTAACGATTTTGATCGCAGTTTGACTGATCCGGTAGCCTGGGTCATTACTGAGCCTTGGAATACAAATGCTCCTTACTCTTCACTTTCAACCAGCCTTGTTGCTCCTATCCAGACTGTTGTTAACGGGGCTGATTGGGTCAGCGGCAATGCAATCAACATATTCTGGAAAGATGCAAGCTCTCCGGCTGGCGTTTACCGCACTGCTTACTCTTTTGAAGGCACCTCTAATGACCAATGGCGTCCATTGCTTACAATCACCTATTCTCCACCTACTACCCTCCCATGCTCTGATGTCACTCCTCTTAACTGCGCAGTTTGCTGTCCCTTAGGTCTTTGCACTCCGGATGGAGAAGGAGCTTGTGCAATAACTCCAGAAGTCTGCTCATATGCTGAGCTAACATACTTCTGCGGTGGCTTAGACACCCTGCTCGGCCTCTCGCTCGGCGAAGGCTCAGCAGCCTGCTGCGCAGAATATAATAATTGCTGCCCGTAGAAAACAATATATATGTAAAAATTCCAGATGAAGTACGATGCGCCCATACACAGTATACGTGGCAATTGTTTTGATAATTATCCTTGTCTTGGCCGGCTGCAGAGTTGAGCAGAAAACACAGCTTTCAGATATGCAGATTGAGGCCTGCAACGCAGCAGATAATGCGGGCACATGCAGCACAAGGCTGGCGGAAGTGGGCATAGTCCTTAAAGAAGACTGCTGTAAAGTCCTTGGAAAGTGTTGCTAGGTGATGAAAATGAATACAAAGCTTATTTCGTTTGCGGTGATTCTCCTGATGTTTTGCAGTGCTGCCTATGCGCAGACCTACGAGGTTTCCCAGGTTCGCAATGTTTTGAAAGAAAATCTTTACGCTTTTTTTTACAATCAACCTTTAATGAAGATTTCAATTCCTGAACTCAGAGACCTGCTCCTGTTCTATCTCGCAATACCTTCAACTAATCTTGTTTCAGATGCCAGTAGCGTAGGAACAAATTCCAATAATGTTACATCTGAAATAATTGATAAAGGCAGCCAAGCGAATGTAGTCCTTTCAAAATGCTCTGACGACACAACTCACGGCGAATGCTCACTTACAAGGCCAAAATACTGCCTTTCAGGCTCACTGGTTGACAAATGTGATTCGTGCGGATGCCCGACAAGGAGTTTGTGCAGTGCCGACAAAAGTTGCATCCCGGCGCCTACTATAAACTGCACATATAACATTGACTGCGGGACTCCAACTTTTACTTCGGATTATTATTGCTCAGCCAATAGCGTTTACAAGACTTATGTAAACTACTCCTGCCAGAATCCTGGAACAACAAGCGCCAGATGCGTCAACGTTACTGGGCAAATCAGTTTCAACTACTGCAATCCAGCCCTGGGCTTGACTTGTGTTAGCGGGCAGAGAGAATGCAACAATGCCACAGTACCAGACACTACTGCTCCTGTGAGGAGCAATGGCTTGCCTACAGGCACTTTGACTGCCGGAACAACGCAAACCACCATCTCTCTCGTAACTAATGAAGCTGCAACATGCAAATACTCAACAGCAGCCAACACTGCTTACAACGCAATGAATAATACTTTCTCGACTACCGGAGGCACTTCCCATTCAGCCTTGATTACAGGTCTTGTTAACGGAAATAGTTACAACTATTATGTCAGATGCAATGATAGTGCCGGCAATCTTAACACAAATGATTTTGCTATTTCCTTTAGCGTAGCTTCTGCGGCGCCCAGCACTTTGAGCATAAGGATTTCAGCTGGTGCTAATGATGTTATGCGTTTTGGCAAACCAGGCACTGAGTACATTAATAATAATGGAGTTGCTTGCCAGGCGGGTATGATGTCAAGCTATAGTTTCAGTTGTGCTATGAGATTTACTAATGTTAGCATTCCTAAGGGCAGCACAATCAATGCTGCTTATTTGAACTTTACTTCCAGAACAAATAATAATGGAACTGTGAACTCCAATCTGTATGCTGAGAATGTTGACAACGCTGCGCAGATTAGCAGCACAAATTATAACGATTTTGACAGCCGCAATTTAACTGCCCCGGTAGCCTGGGTTATCACTTCTAATTGGAATACTAATGTTCCGTACTCTTCACTCAGCCTTGTTGCTGCTATCCAAGCGGTGGTTAATAGAGCTGGTTGGGTTAGCGGTAATGCCGTCAATATATTCTGGAAAGACAATGCCAGTGTCGGAAATATTTCCCGCGCTGCCCAATCTTATGAAGGCTCTGCTCTCAATGCGCCATTGCTTACAATCAGTTATACTTCGCCCTGAGTACTTAAACCGCTCCTGCGAAGTGTAATAGGCAGCCTAAGACACTCAAACGTCTCTTATTAGAATCCGCTTAAGCTTCCATCTCAACTTCTTTTATCTTGGCTCTGAGAGTTTCAATGGTCTTGGAATTGTCCTGCTCCTGCAATACCTTTCCGCACTCCGGGCATTTGAACTCCAGCTCTGCGGCTTTTTCAAACTCGACGCGAGTGCAGAAGCCCGGGCAGATATAGAAAAGACCCTTATGCTTCTCTTCCTTATGCAGCCTTTCCCTAAGCTCACTGAGCTTGTTGCGCTGCATAGCCATCTCAACATAATTGACACCCTCGGGGTTGAAGGACCAGTAGCTAATGTACCAGCCCTTCACCCGGTCTTTCTTTCGAAAGTACGTCACGAGGTTGTTTGTTTGGAGTCTATACAAAGCATTACGTATTGTGTTGACTTCCATCTTGATATTGGAAGCAATCTGGAACTCTGAAATGTTCTTTCTGTCCTTGAGGTATTTCACAACAGGAATCACGTCTTCGCCAGTTGAATCCTTTATCGTGTCCCACATATCCCTCTTTACCCGGGATTTCTTGGCTTTTACCTTCCCATTTCCTCTTGTAGTTTTTCGTTGTCCCATGATAGTAGTATCAAATGAAGGCGCTAATATATAAATCTTTCGCTTTTGTAGCTACTTAAAAGTAATTACAATAAGAAAATTGACCGTACTATGATTTTTTTGGTTTGGGCAAGTCTTGAGATTTAGGTTTTGCTTTCTCAGACATAATAAACTGGAAATATCCGACAAAGAAATATATTAGTCCCAAAACAAACAGTATCCAAAATATTGCATAATCAGCATCAAATGATTTTTGCAGGAATGTAATCTGACTAGTAATCAAGGAAAGTCGTTCATTCGGGATAGCTGAAATATTGCCTTGATACATAGTGTCAATTTTATTTTGAATGTCAATATATTTGTCATAAGTCGAGTTGAATACAGTCAGATAAAATATGAATGCGGCAACCAATAATCCTGCTCCTAGACTGATATGAAATTTATTGAGGTCTTCATAGTTTAATGGCCACATAATAACCAGGGGAAGTAGCTCTTAATTTAAATTTTCTGTAAATATCTATAGACCTTTGTATGAAGATTTAAGCCTCCGGGGAGAGTTGCACTCACAAAAACAGACCCTTGAGCTTATTCAAGTGGCGAGAGTTACTAAAACCTACAGTGTTAACAATTTTCCTGCATTCATCGAGACCGTTGATTTGTATTCTATCCCCCTTCGAAGTAATTTTCGAACGAATTCCCTGCTGAAGGAGCAGTTGGTTAATCTGCTGAATTAAATCCTTACTAACCATCTGAAGTCCTATCCTCAAGTAAGGAATTTCGTAAGCTTTCCTTCTGTCAAAGAAGACGTATCCATCAGTATCGAAAATTCCTCTTATGCAGTGGTTTATTATCCTCCAATTGTTTGATCCAAGAATTTCTCGCGGCATCTTAACAGTATGGGCTTTCTTTCCTCTTTCGAATCCAAAACGTTGTGTTAATAACTCATGAAACTCCTTGGAATTTATGGTCAATCGTAAGGTATTGTTATATGAATTTATTATAGGGTTGCTTTCAGGACACATAGTTTTAATGTAAGGGATTAATGTGTCAGAATAATACGCTCGGTCGAGTCTGCTGTCACCAGTAATCTGCACTATGTACGAATTTCCATAATAATTGGTAAACCCATCTCCAATAAACGCACCTATAAATTCTGCAATTTGTTCTGTCAGCAGCATATCAAAGTTAAACTTATATTTTGGTCCGGCACGTCTTGCTGCTATTTTTCTACCTTCTTCGAAGATTTCTCTGTGCTTGGAATAAGTAGTAATGCCTCCCTTGCTTCTTCCCCAATTAGTTTGGCGAAAATAAACATTCTGCTTGATCAGGACGGCATCGTCCTTCCCCAAGTAGTTTAATAAACGGACAAATGTGCTGTAAGGTAATGAAATCTGACCCGATCTAAAGCGTTCTAGTCTTGATTTGTAGGTGCCAATATTTTTCATAAGTGCCTGCCAAGTGCCAAATTTCAATCTCAATTGCGAGAAGAAATACTTCCTGTTTGTGTCAGAATAGAATAAAACGCGAGAAGTATCTGTGCCTTCTGAGTTTATTTGATAATCGACTTCCATTTTTATGCCTCTGAAATCTCAATCAGCTGTTGAGATTTCTCCCATTTAGCGGAGAAATCTCTCCTATCTGCGAAGGGAACGTTGAGCAAACCGCCGTAAATGGGTTTTGTGTTCCCCCTAGGGAACCAAAAGCCATAATTTGGGCGGTTGTTTGCGTGTTCCCGAAGCAAAACAAGCAGAATTTGTTTATAAACGCCAGGCAGATGGTTGTCCAGTGGAAAAATCTCTCGTCATGAAAAATTTCCGAAATGTCCAGTGCTAATTTCGGAAAAAACTGGATTTTGAAGCCCCGGGAGGGAGTTGAACCCTCGATCTCCGTCTTACGAGGACGGTGCACTGGCCAGCAAGAGCTTTTAGCCGCTATGCTACCGGGGCGTTAAGCGTTAATGCAGATTCTTGAGCAGCTCTTCCTTTGTTGAAGATTTCTTCTGGCACTCAAAACAAACAAGGCGCTTTTTTCCCTTTTCGTCTTTCACGTAAGTGCCGACTATCTTCTTCAGGAACGTTGTGGAAATTCCTCTGCCGCATATTTCGCATTTCATAGCTTATGTTGCTTTGCTGGCTTTTATAAATCTTTGCGGTAGAAGCAGGGGCGCCGCGGCTGGGACTCTCGCAGCCCTTTCGGGCTATTTGAACCCAGGCGAAGTTCGGGGGAACTTCACCAGTTTTTCAAACTGGCGCAGATGCCAACTTCTGCTTCCGCGGCAACCCGATGAATTGATGGCAGAAAAGATTGATAACACTTTGCCCTAAATTTCCTTAATATTTTCGGCGTTTTTGAAAATTTTATGACCTTTTCCGCAATTGTTTTTGTCTTGTCAGCTTAAATTGTATTTTCTCCGAATACGTCGGAAGAATTTCATGCCACTTATGGAAAAAATTAAATAGTAGTTTGATATTATATCTACAAGAAGCTCGGGGGAACTGAAGCAGTGTGCCTGCTTCTGTTTTTCTTTTACAATGATATCAGTCTACATCACCTGCAAAGATGAGAAAGAGGCAGAGAGCATAGTAAAGCACCTTCTTCAGCTGCGCCTTATAGCCTGCGCCAACTTGTTTCCCGTTAGGAGCCTCTACTGGTGGAAAGACAAAATCCAGGACGAGAAAGAAGTCGCGATAATTGCCAAAGCCACGGATGAAAAGTTTGCCGCCATAGTAGACGAGGTAAAGCACCTGCACAGCTATGAAGTGCCCTGCATAGTCGCCTTGCCCTGGAAAGACAGCAACCCTGAATACGGGCAGTGGGTTGAGAACGAAACATAATAATTACAACGCGCATTGCAAATTTCCTAATTGATAACGGTCCCCTTAAACTGCTTCCCGAGAATGAAGTTCTCAAGGTTCTCAATGCTCTTGCCCATTATGACTACTTTTAATTTGAATTTCTCTGCTTTCCTGCTTGCCACAGGGTCAAAAGGGACATTCAAGCCAGGGCTCCACTTGCTGCCGACCATTTTCCTGAATTCTTTCCAGCTTATTTTCTCAATTGGCTTTGCATCAGGATTCTTTGAAGGGTCCCTGTCATAGACATTGCTGACGTTGCTGATATTTATTACAATAGAGGCTCCGTAATTCCTGGCAAGAAGCACAGCGTCGTGGTCTGTGCTCCAGCCCGGCTTCCACCCTGCGGCAATAAGCACCTTTTCCTTGAAGGCAATCTTATCATTCGGGTTTTTCACAACTCTCTTGTTTGCTATGTCCCTGAAAATAGTCCTTAAAAGATGGGCGTTAAGCCTTGTAGCATGTATGCCGAGCCAGTCCAAATCATCATCTGTCAGCTTGACAACTTTTGAAGCGGCTGACTGATACTCCCTCGCGGTCTTGCCGCCGCCGCAGATTATTATGAAACGCCTGTCATCTTTTGTAAGCTTTAGAATAAGCTCCCTGAAGCCTTTGAGGTATTCGTGGTCAATAATTGCTGGCGCCAAAACAGAGCCGCCAAGCGAGATAACAACTGTTTCCATTGCTGAAAAAGTTCCTGCAAAGCTATTTAAACCTTTTGCATTGCCGGCAAAGTCCGGCATCCTTGCGCAATATGGAGCCTAAAGCTCCATGGAACGGCGGAGCTGCAGTATTTCGCTGCAATGGTGCCTTCGGCACATAACGTGACAGCGAAAGCTAAAGCAAAGGCTTTTCAATAAGTCGCAATATCCAGTAAATTATGGCAGAAAAAATTGTTGTCGGCATGTCAGGAGGCGTAGACTCCTCTATGTCTGTATTTCTTCTGAAAAAAGCAGGCTGGCAGCCTGTTGGAGTATCATTGAAGCTTGCGCATTGGGAAAACAAGTGCAACAAGCTTGGCGAAAATGTATGCTGCACTGAAGAATCTCTTGCGGTTGCAAGGAATGTGTGCAAAAGGCTTGGCGTCAGGCACTATGTCTATGATGTTGGAAACGATTTCAGGCGCAAGGTGATGGGCTACTTTGATTCTGAGCTCAGGAAGGCAAGAACTCCTAATCCCTGCGTTGTGTGCAACAGGGAGCTGAAGTTTTCAAAGCTTTTTGAATTTGCAGGAAAGCACGGGATAAGATATGTTGCAACAGGGCACTATGCAACAGCAAAAGATGGAAAACTCCTTATGCCAAAGGACAAAAATAAGGACCAGACCTATGGGCTCTGCTTCCTGCCTAAGAAGTGGTTAAGGCACATAGTATTCCCATTGGCAGGCTTAACAAAGGAGGAAGTCTACAGGCTTGCCGGGAAAAACGGCTTTGAAATGTTCATGAAGGTTAAGCAGAGCCAGGACCTGTGCTTTGTCTCTGGCAACGCGCTTCCTAAGTACATGAAATCAAGAATTGGCATAAAGCCAGGGCTCATCATGGATGAAAAAGGCAGGATTGTTGCAGAGCACAACGGCTTGCACTTCTATACAATAGGGCAAAAGACACTAGGCTATTACGTAAAAGGTTTTGATGTGAAGAATAATGTGCTGCTTGTTACAAGGAACCGCAGCGAGCTCTTCAGCAGGGAAGTGATTTTGAGACCGTTCAATCTGCTCGCTGAAATCAAGCCAAAAATGAAAGTTATGGCTAAAGTGCGCTACAGGCAGAAACTTGCAAATGCAACACTATATAATGAGGGCAGCAAACTGAAGATAATCTTTGACAAGCCGCAGGAAGCAATCACGCCAGGGCAGTGCTGTGCCTTCTACAAGGGAAATGTGTGCCTTGGCGGCGGGATAATAACTTAGCGAAAAGTATTTAAGCATCCCGTATGGCTTTCTACAGTGACTATGACTGAATACTACAATCAGCCGATTTCCGAGGTATTTTCAGCTCTAGGCACTTCTGAAAAAGGGCTATCCGAAAAGGAAGCCGCGAAACTCCTTGCAGCATATGGCCCAAATGAGCTGAAGGAAGGAAAAAAGATTTCTGCCTTCAAAGTATTCCTCTCGCAGTTCACTGATTTTATAGTGTGGATACTGATAGCTGCAGTCGCCATATCAATGTTCCTTGGAGAATGGATAGAAAGCATAGTGATTCTCATTATACTGATAATAAACGCTGTGATTGGCTTCCTTCAGGAATACAGGGCAGAAAAGGCAATCGAGGCATTGAAAAAGCTTGCCGGCTTGAAGGCAGATGTGCTGCGCGACGGGCAGAAAAAGACAATAGATGCGGCTTTTTTGGTGCCAGGAGACATAATATTCCTTGAAGTTGGCGACAAGATTCCTGCAGACTCAAGGCTGATTGAGGAGCACAATCTTTCGGTCATGGAAAGCTCCCTCACAGGAGAATCAACCCCTGTGAAGAAGGAAGTGAGGGTGCTGAAAAAAGCAGCCCTTGCAGACCGCATAAACATGGTGTTCTCAAGCACCATAATCGTGCGGGGCAGGGCTACTGCAGTGGTTACTGCCACTGGCATGCAGACAGAAATAGGAAGGATTGCAACGCTAATCCAGGCAGCAGAGGAAGAACTCACTCCTTTGCAAATGAAGCTCAACCAGTTCTCAAAGCGCCTCGGCTATGGCGTTGTTGTGATAGCTGCCATAGTCTTTATTGCAACAATTCTCAAGGGCGGT
This sequence comes from Candidatus Woesearchaeota archaeon, assembly GCA_043807015.1. Taxonomy (GTDB): domain Archaea; phylum Nanobdellota; class Nanobdellia; order Woesearchaeales; family UBA10216; genus JAZDGJ01. Next base: position 14,599 of record JAZDGJ010000054.1, read on the forward strand.
GAAATCCTCGAGATGTTCAAGACAGCTGTGAGCCTTGCCGTAGCTGCAATCCCTGAAGGGTTGCCGGCAGTTGTTGCCCTATCGCTTGCCTTGGGCGTGCAGAGGATGATAAAGAAAAACGCCCTTGTAAGGAAGCTGCCCTCTGTCGAAACCTTGGGCTCAACCACAGTCATATGCTCAGACAAGACAGGCACCCTGACAAAGGACCAGATGACAGTCAGGAAAATTTTTGTTGACGGAGCAATCGCAGAAGTGACAGGAGAAGGCTACTCAACCAATGGGGCTTTCTCAGTCGAGCATTCGCATGACCTTCTTACGCTTCTAAGGATAGGCGCAGTATGCAATGATGCAACCCTGAACAAGGACGGCAGCATTGTTGGCGACCCTACTGAGGTTGCGCTTATAGTCTCAGCAGCCAAAGGCGGGCTCCTGAAAGAAGAGATTGAGAAAAAGCTTCCAAGGGTGGACGAGATACCCTTTGACTCAGAAAGGAAGAGAATGACCACAATCCACGAGATTGGAAGCAAACGCATAATGTACACAAAAGGCGCTCCTGACATTATTCTGAAGCTCTGCACAAAAATCCTGAAGAACGGAAAGATAATTGCATTGACGCCTTCTGAGAGAAAAATCATCCTTTCAGCCAATGAGGAGTTTGCCCAGAATGCCCTCCGAGTCCTAGGATTTGCATTCAAGCAGCTCGCCCAAAAAGAAAAGCCTGACGAGAAAGAGCTTGTCTTTGTCGGCTTGCAGGCAATGATTGACCCCCCAAGGGAGGAAGCAAAGGGTGCAGTAAAAGCCTGCAAGGATGCCGGAATAAGGGTCATCATGATAACAGGCGACCACAAGCTCACTGCTGTTGCAATCGCCAAGGAGCTTGGCATAGACGGAAAAGCCATAACCGGCGAGGAGCTTGATGCCATTGAAAATCTTGAGGAGATTGTTGAAGACATTGCGATATACGCAAGGGTTTCGCCAGAGCACAAGATTAGGATTGTTGAGGCTTTGAGGAAAAGAAACCATATTGCGGCGATGACTGGCGACGGCGTAAACGACGCTCCAGCCCTGAAAAAGGCAGACATAGGCATTGCAATGGGCAAGACCGGCACAGATGTTGCCAGGGAAGCCTCAAAGATGATTTTGACAGATGATAATTTTGCCTCTATCGTCAACGCAGTTGAGGAGGGAAGAGGCATTTATGACAACATCAGAAAGTTCATCTTCTTCCTGCTTTCATGCAACGTAAGCGAGGTCCTGATAATTTTCATTGCTGTGATGATAGGGCTTAAGCTGCCGCTCGTTGCAATACAGATACTTTGGATGAACCTCATTACAGATGGGCTGCCTGCCCTAGCATTGGGAGTTGAACCAAGGGACAAGGATATAATGAAGCGGAAGCCAAGGCACAAGAACGAGGGCGTGCTTAACAAGGACAGCTTGGCAAGAATGCTTACAGTAAGCGTCGTTATCACTGCAGGAGTCCTTGGAGTCTTTATCTGGGCGCTTATGAGCAAAGGCTGGACATGGGGCGCATCACTTGAAGACAGCAGTCCTATCTACGTATATGCCCTGACTATGGCATTTACAACCCTTGTTGTCTTTGAGCTTTTTAATGCCTTTAACGCGAAATCCGAAAGAAAGAGCGCATTTGTCTCAGGACTATTATCAAACAAATACCTGATAGGCGCAGTTATCATGTCGCTGCTGCTCCAGCTCATGGTAATTTACACGCCTTTGAGCAGCGTTTTCGATACAACTCCCTTGTCCATGGCAGA
>JAZDGJ010000055.1:0-26405 GCA_043807015.1 Candidatus Woesearchaeota archaeon
GCGTCAACTACTCCTGCAGTAGTGCCGTCGCAGACTGCGCCTGCTTCGACAACGCCACCAGCCTCAACAACACCTGCTCCCTCGGCAACAACTGCTCCAGAGCCCACTAATGAAACTACTGTAACAACAGAGGTTGTGACACCAGTCTTAATCGGGAAAGACAGCGGCAGGGTAGTGTTTACGATTTCAGATGCTGCTGCAAACATGAGCGCAGTTTCAAGCATACTTGTCACAATTGACAATATCAGCGTGCACAGGACAGGAGGCGGCTGGATTGACGTCTCATCAAGCCCAAGGAGCTTTGATTTGCTGCAGCTGAACGCGCAGGGCACAAAAGCTCTTCTTGCAGAAACAGGGCTTGAGCAGGGAATCTATTACGAAGTCAGACTGGGCATCTCAAAAGTCGTTGTGACAGATGTAAATGGCACCCATGACGCAAAGCTTCCTTCAGGAGTGCTGAAAATTGTGGGCAGACTTGCTGTCAATGTAAACGAGACTTCCACTGTTGACTTTGACTTCATTGCAAATGAATCGCTGCACATGACTGGCGATGGCGAATACATTCTTGCGCCTGTTGTGAAGCTGGAGACAACTCACGGCTCTGAAGTAAATGTAACCTCTGAGGGTGTAAAGGTAAAGGAAGGCGTGAAAGACACAGACTCAAAAGTAGGCATGGACGAGAACGGCTTTGTGGGAGCGGGCATAAAGATAAGGGCAGAGGCAAAGCTGACAATAGAGAATGGAAAAATAAAGAAAAAATAGCTACAGTAAGCTAGCCAGCAGCCCGAGGGTGCCTATGAATACAAGATAGACGCCTATCAGCACCCTGAGGAATGAGGGGAAAGTTAGCACAAGAAACCCCATTATCAAGGTTACTGCTGATGCCAGAATTCCGCCAGACTGAACTGCTATAATGTCCACTGCCATTTCAAAACACCTCCGCTTGCGTTTATTGCAGAAGGGGGAAGCTGGCGCATAAATAGTTTTCTATGGCGTTAAGTCAAGTTTCTAAGTATACATCTCTGGCTGGCTGCGCCCCAAACTCCGTTTGGGGTTCCTCTTTTCCCGCCACAATAGATAAGGCGGGAGAGAGGAAGTCGCCCTGCGACCGCAGCCAGCCTCTCACAAAGAATACAGCAAAATGCATACTGGGCATCTGTTTGAATAAAATATTTAAAGCACGAGGCCAAGATAAGACCTATGGCTGCCATTAATGAGCTGAAGCTCAAGTCAAAGGTTGAGAACCTTGACGCTGTCAGGGAGAGGGTGAAGAGCCTTGCAAAGTTCATCGGAAGGAAAGAGTTCACAGACTACTTTTTCTACTGCGATAAAGACAGCGGGTATGAGCTCAGGCTGAGGAAGCTTGGGGAAAAAAAGACAATAACGCTGAAGCTGCTTAAGCACAGGAACGACGTGCAGGAGAATGTTGAATACGAGTTTGCAGTGGACAACGCAGATGATTTCATCGGATTCCTTGAATACCTGGGCTTTAAACCGAGCTGTATGCTGCGCAAATCCTCTGAATCATTCAAGCACGACGATGTGAGCATAGAGCTGGCTACTGTAGAACATCTGGGCTGCTTTGTTGAGCTTGTGATTTGCACTAAAGACGAGCTGACTGAGGAACACGAGAAACAGCTCAAGGAGCTTGCTGCAAAGCTGGGGCTTAAGGCGATTGATTCAAGGTATTACCCGGAAATAAAAAAAGAGATTGAACAGCTCTAACTGAACAATCCTTTAAGCCAGTTGATTATTCTCTGTAAGAACGTGAACTTATGCGGCGCTGCAGCTGAAGGAATATTTATGTCAGGCGTCACATCGTCAAGTATTTTTGCAGGCTGCTTTACTTCCCTGCCGCAGGTGTGGTTTGCAACAGAGAACCCTGTTGGGCATTCAAGCTTGAGGCAGCCGAACTGGCTGCAGAACTCTGTTGAGTTGCAGTCAGAGTCTTTGCTGCAGACTGGCGTAGTGTTTGTTTCAGCCTCTTCAGGAACTGTTGTGACTTCCACGCCTTCATCTATTATGGTGGCAGAGCCGTCAACCTGCGGGAAGTTTAATGTGCCTGTGACCTGGACTGTTTGCCCCTCAAGATGGAGGTCTTCGTATTTTGCCAGCGCAGAAGCTGCTTTTCTTCTCCCGTCAGAATCTTTGCCGCCGACTATAAGGACAGAAACATCATTGTACTCTTCAAGCTCAATAACGCCTGTGCCTAAAGGCAGAGTGCTGTAGCAGTTTGTAGTGCCTTTGACTTCAGCAATAAGCCTGTTGGCGCAGTCTCCCACAAGGATAAGGTTCTCTGCAAATGGGTTGATTATTTCAGTGTCAAGGTATGCTGTCAATTTCTCACCCCGGACAAGCTGTTGAAGGCTTGTTGCAATGGTTGTTGCAGCCAATGTGTCGCCTGCAGGAGAACTGGCACCGACCACTATCCTTGCCTCAAACGACCCGTCTGAAACAAACGGCTCAGGGTAATCCTGAAGGTCAAGGGCTAAAGCCGTATTTACCGCAAGAAGCAAAAGCAGTGCCAGCAAAATCTTAGCGCTCATTCCTGTTCACTTTTTCCACCACTTTCAAAAGCTCTGAAATATTGCTGATTTCAAAATCAGCGCCTGAATCAGCCACTTCCCTTACTGCGCCGTATTTTGCAAACACGGTTTTCATGCCCAGCTGTTTTGCGCCCCTTATGTCCCTTTCTGGCCAGTCGCCAACCATGATGCACTCTTCAGGAAGAAATTTAAGCTTTTTCAGGGCTTTCAGGAAAGGCAGGCTGCTTGGCTTGTACTGGTTCGTGTCTTCATGGCAGACTACAACATCGAAAAAGTCCTGGAGCTTCATCTCCACAAGGCGAAGCCATGCCTTCAACCTTGGAGCATCAGAGACAATTGCAAGCTTCAAGCCCTGCTCCCTTAATCTAAGAAGCGTTGGCACAGCACTGCCATAGGGCTCCAAAAAAGAGGGCTGGACCTTCCTATAGGCAACAATGCCTGCCGCAAGAATCTTGTAGTCAACTTTCCTGTTTGTCTTCTGGAGGAACTTCTGGAATATCTGCTGGTATTCAATTCCGTATTTGTCATATAATTCATAGAGGGCTTTTGTCGCTTCCTCCTTTGGCATTTTTATGCCTGCAGATATCATTGCATCGACGGCTGCGTTTACAGCCGCCTTCTTCATCTTCATGAAGTCAATAAGCGTGTTGTCCAAGTCAAAGATGACTGCCTTTATCATGCTGCCTTGGTTGAGGGCTTGCTTAATAAAGTTTTGGGAAAAAATATTCGCTTAAAGGGCTAAAAAGTGAAAAACTTCCGCTCAGAAGCTAAAAATCTGCGTAAACTCCGAAGATTCTGAGCTTTTTGGCAGAGAAGAGATATTAACTGCTTTTTCATAATAAGCCGCATGAAAGCGAAAGATATAAATATGTGTCCTGATAGGACATATAAAAGCAGATTATTGAGATACTCTAGGTTTAACCTCCGCGGAGGAGAAAACGTTGCGATCAGGGTATGGGAAGTGCCAAAGGACGCAAACTATCCTGAAGGATTAAAGTATTCCTTTGCTTACATAAGAGGGCAAAGGCGTATTTTGGGATATGACAATTATGAAGGAAAAGGGCACCACAGGCATTTAGGCGAGGGAGAGAGCGAAATTAGATTCAGAAGCGTGGAAGAAATTGAGAGGCAATTCAAAAAAGAAGTGAAAAAGCTAAGAGGGCACTATGATAAGGGTGAAACATGTAAAGGTGAAAGTCCAGGGTTTTGATGAATTTTTCTCAGAACTTGAAAGCGACCTGAAGGAAATGAAAAAAGGCGGCTTCAGAAAGAAAGAAGACGTTGCTTTTGAGAGTTTAAGCGTGCTTAAGGAGTATTTGACGCCGCAAAGAATCAATCTTTTAAGGCTGATAAAAAAGCACAAACCCAGATCGCTTTATGAGCTGGCGCAGATAAGCAAAAGGCAGCTCAAGAGCATAAACCGCGACATAGATGTCCTGAAGAATGCAGGGCTTGTTGAGGTAGTAAAGACCAAAGATGGGCGAAGAAGGACTATGCCCCTTGTGAACTACGACAAGATAAGCATAGGGATAGAAATCTAGTAAGACGGCTGCTTCCCGCAATTAATCACTATTTTGTAGAAGTCACAAAACTTAATATAGGTTGTTTGCCTGTTTTGTCAATAACCACCAATTTTTGATTGGTGAGTGTTGCAGTTAGTCACAAGCAAGGTGGTTATTGAGCATGCTCAGAATTTCCACCAGCTGCAAACTTAACAGCATATTCCACTATACCCAGAATGGTGGAAATTCAGACACTATCAAAAAGGGGCTAAAGATGGAGTTTCCAGTCAAGAAGAACCAGAATCCCAATATTCACAAGTATGCACGGCAGGACATGAGCAAGGCATATGAGTTCTCCAAGAAACTCTATGACGAGTTTGGTCCGCTGGTGAAGGCAATAGTGCTCTTTGGAAGCACCTCAAAAGCCCAAAGGACCAACCCAGGAAGCGACATTGACATATTGATCATAATAGATGACACAGAAACCGTTCTTACAAGGGAGCTTATTGAGACCTACAGGATAATAGTTGAGAAGCTGATAATCAGCATCTCTGACAAGCTGCATGTCACCAGCTTGAAGCTGACAACGTTCTGGGAATATGTCAGGGCAGGCGACCCAGTGGGAATGAACATACTAAGAACTGGCGTTGCTTTGCTTGATACGGGCTTTTTCGAGCCATTGAGAGCTTTGCTTGTGAGAGGAAGGATACGGCCTTCGCCAGAGGCAATATGGACTTATTTTGCAAGGGCGCCAAGGACAATACACAACTCAAAATGGCACGTTCTGCAGGGAACACTTAACCTTTACTGGGCAGTCATAGATGCTGCGCATGCTGCGCTGATGAAAGTGGGCGTTACCCCTCCAAGCCCTGAGCATGTTGCAGAAATGATTGAGGAAAAGCTCGTAAAGGAAAAGATTGTGCCAAGAAGATATGCTGACATTGCCCAGAAGTTCTACAAGCTTCAGAAGGACATTGTCTACCGCGAGATAAAAGAGGTTTCCGGAAAGGAATTCGACGCCTACTGCAAGGAAGCGCAGGAATTTGTTGATGAGATGGGAAAAGTTATTGGGAAAAGGTAACTTACACCTAAGTGCTTCTATTTATACACTAAAGTGGAAAAATATATAAATAAAGAGCTATTAAATCCACTAAAGTGGAAAATGCTAAAATGCTTTGGAGCAGTTTGCCCGCTACTGAGCGGGAGAATTATCTTGCATTTCATGGCGCTGCATACAACGAGGATTTAAGGCATGCAGAAAAAAATGTCTTTGAATTTCCGCGGTGGAGCATAATATCAGGATACTACTGCATGCATGACCTCACAAAGCTTTTTCTGGCAGCAAAATTCAATGCAAAAATTACAAGCCCGGAAATACACGCCAAGTCAATAGAGGCTCTTGAATATTTTATAAAAGACAAAATGCTCAGGGAGAAGATTCTTGAACTTCTGAAGGAAGCCAAAGAGTTTTATTACAGCGCTGAACGCCTGAAAGAGAGAATATTGCCTACCTTGCTTAGAAAGGGGAAAGAAGAGCGGGGAAAAGCGCAGTATTATTCTGAAGATTACTCCCAGAAAGCAAAAACGAACGCCCAAAAGGCAGCATACTTTCTTGAAACAATAGTAAAGCCTTATGTAAAACTTGTAAGAGGACTGATGGAATAATGCTTCTTGACATATGCTTCGGCACCAGGACAGCGTGGAAGCTGCTTTTTGTATTTGGCGAAGCGCCGGGAAAGGCGATTTCAAGGAAAGAAATCCGCAGCCTGACAAAATCAGGCAATAAGGTTGTCACGAAATTCTTAAAAGTCTTTGAAAATTTCGGCATTGTAACAATAGCAAAAATCGGCAAGGCGTACTACTACAAGCTTAACCTGAGCAACCCTTTTGTAGAAGCGCTGCTGCCGCTGCTGAGGCTTGAGAAAGCCAACCTGAACAATCTTGACTTCTTCATTACAACTGTGCTGAGAGAATTTGTCTACGAGCTGATGAACGCTGAACTCGAAAACATCCTTGGCGTGATTCTGTTCGGCTCGTATGCCAAGAGGACTTACACTCCAAATTCTGACATTGATGTCGCAATAATCCTAAAGGAGAGAAAAAGCGGTGAGGAATTGGTAATAACGGAAATAATCAATTCTCTTAACAAAAGGTTTGGGAAAGAAATACAGCCGCACTACTACACCAAGAAAGAATTTGAGGTCCGGAAGGACGCTCTTGTAAAAGAAATATTAAAGGATGGGATTACCTTGATGTAGGAGGTGTCAAGAACCGCATGCATGCTCTTTTTGTTTTACTATGGCAAAAGCGCATGGTTTCAATTGAAACCACTTGAGCTTTTTCGAAACCACCTGGTAACCAAAAAGTTTACGTGATAAGAAACAAAATCCAGCAACTGTGAAAAGCATTTATTTGAACGCGTATACAATCATCTTTCCAAGCCTGCCATCAGGCAGCTGGACTGCCTTAACAACTCTGGCAACGTGCTTTGCGTCAACCTGGAAATTGGCAAGTATGTTCATCTTTGGATAAGGCACACCATCACAGCAGACAACATCCAAGCCAGAGCTATACTCCTTCACAAAGCCAGACGGCTGACCGTCGCAGATTACCTTAACATTTTCATCATAGAATAAGCATCCACCCTGCCCGTGACACCCGGCGCTGCATAATACAGTGCCTTTCAAAGTACAGTCGTTGTTGCAGGTTACACTTCCAGGCACCAGGACAAAGTTGGCAATGGTGAAGTCAAGGCTGTTCTGGCTGAATTGGATATACTTGCCAACCTGGGAAGCTGGCTGGTAACCTGGAGCCGTAACATAAATGTCATAGGTGCCGACAGGAATGTCAGGAAGCGTATACGTCCCGTCGCCGGCTGTTGTAGTTGTCATTGAGAATGCAGATTCTCCGACTATGGTGACTATTGCACCGGAAACAACAACGCCGCCCGTATTGGTTACAGTGCCCTCAAGCACTCCGTAAAAGTTAGTCCATTGGCCTGGATCGCAGACCTCCTTGGCGCGGTCTAGGTTAGTGTCAGCAGATACTTCTGCCCACCAGTTGGATTGGGCAGCGTTCGTAATCGAGCTGAAGAAAGTGGCAGCAACAGCCTTTATGTCGCTGTAGCACTTGCCATTGTAAACGCAGTCAGTGGTCTTGTCGCACAGTGCCACATCAGAAAGACTATTCAGGCAGACGCTTTCATCGCACAATCTCGTGTTCTTGTAATAAGGAGTAGGGAGAGAAGGCGTAGAAGGCGGATAATCAGAAGTGCAGACATACCTGTTGGGAGGGAGCATTAAAGTTGAACCAAACTGGCTGTGAGGAATTAACGCGGTTCCAGGTGTGTCAGCGCTGCCTTCTGACTCGCCGCTTGGAAGCCACTCAAATCCATTGTACTCGCAGCATTCCCTGCTTGAGGCTGGACCTCCGATGCAAAGAGGCGGCTCAGTCCGGCAGTTGCATTCTGACGTGCAGTTTCCCTGCACAGGCATCTGAACGCTTTCTGTGCCAACTGGTATTGTCACAATCTGATAGCACGTGTCGCCGATATACTTGAAAAGGCACTCTTGCCCGGCAGAACATGCTGCAGTGCACCTGCCGTTAGAAGTTGACTCTGATGCTTTCAGCATGTATATTTCAACAGTTCTGGAGAGAGGAGGGCCTGAGCAGCTTGGCCTGATAGAATTTTGCCCCAGCGCACCAGTCACAATAACATAGCTGAAAGGCTCGCTGCTCTGGAGGCAGGGATCAGAAGTTGTGATAGTAAGAGTGCTGGTGTTTTTAATGATCATATTGGTAAGCTTGCGTGCCTGAACTATGCCGCCCAATGGCGCAACAGAAGGCCATCCATTCGGATAGCGGGTTATGCCCACAGCGTAAAAGTCATCCTCAACAACGCCACCAGCCTTGACAATCACCCTGATGCCCTTTTCATTCTTGATGTCGTTAAGGTTGCTGACCTTTGTCCAGGTGTTCTTAAGGCACGAACCAGCCTCGCAATACTCCTGTTTGGAAGGCTGAATCTCTAAGTAGTAGATTGCAATCTTCCTGTCATTAAGAGTGACTCCGTTGCAGTTAATCCTGTATTCGCCATAACCTGCGTTATCCGCAACAATTACTGGAGAGCCAGCACTGCCGCCGCCGAAAACCAAGCCAGTTGGCGCTCCCTTGAAATCGCAAATATCCGAGCCACTCGTGGAAACGAAGAAATCTGACGAACCCCAATATGTTGAAGTAGGCTTACTCATCAAGCCGGTGCTGATGTTGCGCCAGTTCGGCCACGCAGACAGAACTTCAACAGGTGAGTAAACATCCTCTTCCAATACATCAGCACTTGTCCAAACCCTGACACGCAAGGCAACCCTATTCAGGCAGTCGATCATGAAGTTGCTGTCAATGTCGTCAATAGGAGTATTGACGAAGCCGGCACACTGAGCCCAGCCCGCAGGAGGTGTTAGGTCATTAAAAGCGTAGCCACTTACAGCAACTGACAGACTGAACAGTATGAGAATGCAAATCAAGGCAAACCCCCCGAACTTAATTTTTTTCATGATATCAACTCACTAACACCCATCGTTACAAGCATTACCGCAATTATCATATGTACCACAATCACTAGGACCACAATACGGAGTACATGATGTCGTACATTCACAATACACCGAGCCCCCGCAGCCGTCCGAATAGGTGCCGCAATCAGTAGGCTGACAACTATATGGAACACACGGAGGAGGTGGACAACCGGCGTCACAAGGCACACCGCACCCATCATCGCCGCCGCAATCTGTTGGCTGGCAGGTATAAGTCGGAACACAAGGCGGAGGCGGTGGCGGTGGTGGAGGCGGCGAACAACCCTCATAACATGTAGTTCCGCTACCGCAAGGATCTGTGCCACATTCATACGTGCAGCTCGCCCCACACGAACCCTCGCAAGGACCACAATAGTAACCGCAAGCATTGAAGCCACAAAGTCCCGAACAGTCAGCAGCGCCAGGACACGAAGGACCACACGGATCAGCGACACACGGATCAGCAGGAGGACAAGGACCACAATCAACACCACAGACGACGGTGCCGCAATCAGCAGGCGTGCAGGTATCAGTACACGTCGGCGGACAACCCTCATAACATGTAGTTTCGCTACCGCAAGGATCTGTGCCGCATTCATACGTGCAGCTCGCCCCACACGAACCCTCGCAAGGACCACAATAGTAACCGCAAGCATTGGTGCCACATTGTCCCGAACAGTCAGTAGCACCAGGACACGAGGGACCACACGGATCAATGTCACACGAGCAATCACTACAATACTGACTGCAGTCATTCCAAGTGCCGCAGCCAGAGCAGGTCTCAGAACACGGTATAACAGTAGTAGGTGTACTGGCAGATACAGTGACCGTGCCAGATGAAGCGATAGCGGGGTCGTAACAGTCGCCTGAACCCTCTTGGCAGGACATTACAACGCCTGCTGCCGTACGGACTGTGACCATCCCATCAGCACCATATTGCCAGAAATTGCCTAGACTATCCCAAAAAGTCAAGCTGCCATCAGGCCACACAGCATAACCCCGGCCATTATCCCAGTCTACTACTTGCATAGCGATTTCACCTGTTACAGGGTCAATAACAGTTGTTGTAGAGCCAGGAGCACCGTCTGGAGTTTCAGCCTGCCAAATATCAAGGGCACCATCAGAAGGATTAGTGTAGACTATTACAAGGTTGCCCTCAGCATCACTGCCATAAATATATCCAAATCCAAGGGCGCGGTAAATCCCAGCGAGATTATATTCACCTGGCGTTGCCGTTTCAGTCGCAGTGTATGTTTGTCTCGGACCAACTATAGTTATTCCAGTACCACCAAACCTATCCATACTCCTTACGTTGGGATCTGTAGAGATGACACCATTAATGTCATACGTAGTCATGACGTAATTAAACTGAGCCGGGAGCACGCCAAGAGTCAGAGAAACATCATTCATCTTGCCAGAAGGGTCTATGTAGCCCTGGTTGTAGGTTGCAGTAGTTATCGCACCATTCGAATCCCTATTAACTTGCAATATTCCAGCATTCTGACCATCAGAATTAAGCTTAGTCATATCCTGATTTGCAGTAGCAAGCAAGGAAAGAGCAAGAGAATTAGACAGGCTAATTGTATTAGCACATAGATAATCACTAGGCAGACAGGGGGGTCCCTTAAATTCATTCAACTCCGAATTATAACTACTGGCAGCACCGTTCAGACCTTCCATGCTCGATGGAGGCAGGTTTGAAATAGCCATAACAGGACGCACAACACCGTTATCATTAAAGTTAGCAAGATTTGTTTGCAGAGTGCCAGGCTTACCCTCGTTGGGGTCACCATAAGTCTTAATAGCATCTGCCTGGTCCTTAAGTTTCTGATATTCCTCGCCTGTCACTGTCCACGCCGACGGCGTTATCGTTGACCCCGGAGGCGGAAGATTAGCGGGATCAAAAGCATAAGGATCATATATCCAAGCATAACCATCATAAAACACTACGACGAGAGCAAAGGGGCCGGATGGTGGTGCGGATTCACCTCCTGTAGGACAAGGACCACAATCAACACCACAGACTGTGGTGCCGCAATCAGCAAGCGTGCAGGTATCAGTACAACCACAATCACCACAATCAACACCACAGACGGTGGTGCCGCAATCAGCAGGCATGTTACAGGTATCAGTACAACCACAATCACCACAATAGACATATTCACAAACGGTGGTGCCGCAATCAGCAGGCGTGCAGATCGGAACACAAACTGGAGGAGGAGGGGGACAAGGACCGCAAAACTGTTGGCAGTCATTATATCCGCAAAGTCCAGCACAGCTCGGATCACACACTGGAGGAGTAACACAAGGACCACAATAGTTACCACAGGCATTATTTCTGTCGCAAAGTCCAGCACAGCTCGGATTACACGGTGGAGTAGGAGGCGTTGCCGAAGTGCATGATGCTGGAACGTCGCAGGCACAGTCAACTGCATAGCCAACAGCAGCAAGGCATAAAAGGACAATTAGCGATAATAGTATCAGCCTTCTCATAAGTTAACCTCTTTTTATAAGAATTGGAAATACAGGTATAAAAAGGTTTCTTTTTAAGTTTTAAGAAAGCAGCTACTTAATTGGGTAAATAGGACATTCCTGGGCTGCCTTGACAAGATCTAAACTGAAAACAGCATTGATACTTGGGTAGTTTATGACTCTGCACACATCAATAGGAAGCATTCTCTGTGGTGCATCAACCATTGCGTTCCAGTAAGCTTTGGATATTAGCATATTCTTATCCAGCTTATCAGCCTCAGCATAAAGCTTGTTTGCAAAATCAGTTGGGTCCGGCATCTTAACAATATCCATCATTTGCTGAAGTAATACACTTGATGGAACACCTCCGTCAGGATAGCCTAAGTCAGCTGAAAGAGCCCAGAGAGATTGGAAACGCTTGGCCGCCATATCAGTATTTTTAAGATAACTGTCCAATGCCAGCTTATTGGTTTCATAAGAAATGTTCTTGCCAAAAATTATCCCGTTTTCAGCAAACCAGCTACAGGCATACCATTGAGCAATGTAAGCAAGTAGCTCATTAGCACCAACCTTTACACCAACACTATAACCCGAGGTATTCTTAAGCATATAATAAGCCGCACTTATTTCCCTGACAAGTGTCGGCATTGCCTGCGGCAGAATGCCTTCGCTTATGATAACTTCAGCCTGCCCAGTCCAACCACCATTTCCAACAACAGACCTAACAAACGGAACGCTTCTTAATCCCCATGATATTTTCTTGCTAAATGTTTTTTCATACTCTGCGTTAGCTTCTGCTATCGGCAGTATTTTAACAATGACTTTGTTCATGTCAAGACCTGCATCTACCAAAGGCTTGAGGGGACCGTCGAGAGCCATTTGTATTAATTCTGACTGATTGGAAGCGTTGTAGACCTTTGTGTAGTCGTATGCCTTCTCTGGAACTGGAGCCTTGGCAATGACGACGTTAGTTGCTGCCCTCGTATTGTTGCTCTCGTTGGATTCTGGCACTACTTTTGTTGAATCAACTGATGCCGTAAGGGTATAGTTGCTGCCTGGCCTATAACTTGTATCCTTGCGCACGGCTGTGATAATATCGTCAATTGAAACGGTTTTCTCGACGCTTCCTTTGCCGGCAAGCTGGTCAATAGTCAAGCTTGCGACAAGGACCTGTGGCAGCTGCCCCTGTTTGGCATACATCTCAACAATAAAACTGGCAGCAGTCTGCCCGCCATTATTTGAAATGCCGACAAGAATGTTGCGGTCAGTTTTCTGGATGTAGGGAACAACAAGGTCAGCCAACGCGGGCGTAGGGGTTGGAGTCGGGATAGGTGAAGGAGTAGGCGTAGGAGTCGGAGTCGGTGTTGGAGTAGGAGTAGGCGTCGGAGTAGGAGTGGGCGTAGGTGTTGGAGTCGGAGTAGGGGTAGGTGTCGGAGTAGCTGTAGGCGTCGGAGTAGGCGTAGGAGTCGGAGTCGGTGTCGGAGTAGGCGTAGGAGTCGGAGTCGGTGTCGGAGTAGGAGTAGGCGTTGGCGTAGGAGTCGGAGTCGGTGTCGGAGTAGGAGTAGGCGTCGGAGTAGGCGTTGGAGTCGGAGTAGGAGTAGGCGTAGGAGTAGGAGTGGGTGTAGGCGTTGGCGTAGGAGTAGGCGTCGGAGTAGGAGTCGGAGTCGGAGTCGGAGTCGGCGTAGGAGTCGGTGTTGGTGTAGGAGTTGGAGTAGGTATTGGAGTAGGCGTAGGAGTATAAGTAGGAGTTACAGTAGGAGTATAAATCGGAGTCGGCGTAGGAGTCTGAGTAGGCGTCGGCGTTGGAAATGGAGTAGAAGTCGGAGTAGGAGTTGCAGTCGGAGTCGCAGTAGGAGTAATGTAAGGAGTTTGAGTTGGAGTAGGAGTATCCGTAGGAAACGGAGTAATAGTCACTGTAGGAAAAGGAGTCGATGTAGGAGTATCAGTAGGCGTGGGATTATAAGTTGCAGTCGGCGACGGCTTCGGCGTCGGCGTTGGAGTCGTCTTTGGCTTACAGGTGCAGGCATAAGGCGACAACACTGAGGTTAAAGCCAAAGTGCCAGCGAGAAGATAAGGCAAGACTCTTGATTTAACAGCCTTGCTAACCCTGCTTATGTAACTCTGCGAAGTAGCAGAATTTGTTATGCCCTCAAGGTTATTCCTGCCGTTCTCCATAAATAAGGCATTTGGAAGAACTGGTATATAAAGTTTTCGGTTGATACTACTACGAAGTGGTTAAAAATGTTCCACTCCCCTTCTCATAAGCTTCTTCATCTCCTCGGGCTCTGTGTAAATCCAAAGAACTCCTTTTGTGCCTATCAAGATTTTACCGCTGAGCTGAAGATAGTCAAGAATCTCCATTAATGTTTGGTGCATCACTTTTTTAGGCAGGATTCTCTTTAGCTCGGCAATTTTCATAAGCTCGCCGCTGTTCTTTAGAGTATTCTCTACCATGAGAATGGTATTCAGGTTTGGAGAGTGCAACAACTTAGTTTTTTGCACATATTTATATCTAAAAGATATACTTATATATCAATCTTTCTAATGAATCAAATATAGTTTTTACCACAATAATGATTATATATCTAGTATACTATACTCATTAAATTGAAGGGTAATTCGTGGACTCTCACTATAACCAAACTGAGAGGGAAACGGTCGCAGGCGTATTGTCGCTACCCTTCATTTTATCTTATTTGCAATCATTCCTGCTGTTATTTTTAAATCATAACTATTTTCTTTTCTCATCTCTTTCAACAATTTATGTATTCTTGAGCTGTTACCTACAGGCTTCACAAAAGGCTTAAGTCTTGAATATTTAGTGCTGCCCCAAAAATAATCATTCAAATATTTCGTTATTTTTGCACTACCGCAATCCCTACAAATTTGCAATGAATCAAAATTATCTAAATGGTCTCTTATGCAATAATAGATCATAAGACAATGAAATTTTTCTACAAAATCAGTAATCTTCCCATATTTTAGCCTTAAATCTTTTTTAGTTTTTATATCAATGTAAACTATATGATTCTTACTTTCAGTAGCATAACCTAAGAAAGTATGTTTATCCCATTCATTAATTCTGCCGCTTATATCAATTTGTGCAAGAACCATCTTAATATTGATTCAAGAACACCTATATTTATTGCTTTTTAATATAATAATTTCATTACCAACCGTTATGCACCACAACCAGATTTTTCAGTAACGCCCTGCTAACGAAAAATTTATATAGTAAGTGTAATTTATCATATAGTAACTGGTGTTTATCATGGTATCTCTGACTGAGAATGAAAGAAAAGCATTGCTTATCCTGTTCAAGGACTTTACCGCTTACTATAACGCGAATTCCATAAGCAAAGTTCTTGGAATCAGCCGGGTTGGCGCCTTGATGCTGTTCAGGAGGTTGAAAGCTCAGGGTTTGGTTGCTTCGCAGAGGATTGGCAAGTCCATAGTATATAAGCTTAATCTGAATGATGATTATGTAATGAATTTGGTCACTTTTCTTTTGGCTGATGAGGCCAACAGTTTCAAGCGGTGGAAGGCTGAGTTCAATGGTCTGTTCAAAAAGGGCAGGATAGTGGTGCTTTTTGGCTCTGTTTTGCGCAATTATGAGAGGGCAAACGATATAGATTTATTAGTGGTTTCAAAGTCCTCTGATGAAATGATTAGTATTGAGCTAAAACGCAAGGCTGAGATTTTGCCTAAGAAGCTTCATGCAATCAGGATGAATTTTTCAGAGCTGGAGAGCAACATAAGAGCGAAGCAAGTGGCAATTCTGGACGTCGTAAAGACGGGGGTTGTCCTTTATGGTCAGGACGAATACGTGGAGGTTTTGCGAAATGTCACAAGCAGATAAACATGTCAAATGGTGTTTGAAACATGCCAAGGAGCAGGGCGAGCCCTAAAATCCCAGGCTGCTCATCTCGGTTTCATAATACTTGTGCTTATCGAGGAATAATGCTAGGAAGTAGCCCTTCTTCTCCTTGGTTAATATTGCCCTAAGGTTGCTGCCGATTCTCTTCACGAATCCAATGAGCTCTCTGTTAAATTTTGACTGGATTGGGCTGATTTTCAGCTCTTTGCATGCCTTGACCCATTCAATTATTTCCTGCTGCGCAGATTCCTTCAGATTGTCAAAGCATTTGTTGAAGTGCCCTTCAAAACGTATATCTGCATCAAGGGTTCTCTTGATAAAAGCCCTGGCTTCCTCATGCTGCAAGCCCAATCACCTTTGAATAAGTATCAATATAAACAGGCAGGTTTCTGGCGTTCTTGTATTCTTCAGACAATTTCTTATAATCGCCAATCTGCGCCTCGAGCTTAGCCTTTAAAATGCCTCGAGTATAGCCAAGCGCCAGTGTGCTAATAAGCATACTGGACAGGACAGCGATGTTCTTGTGAAGCAATTTTTCGCAGATTTCGTGCAATTGTTTGGGATTGAGCATTACCCCTTTTGAGACATATTCTGTTTGCAGCACAAAATCCCTAAGATTCCTCCCGTAATCCTCCTTATTGAGAATTGCATTAACCAACAGCTCATATACCTGCAGGGCATCCTCTAATTTAACAGTGAAACCGCCTTTGGCCGCATAATTGAAGTTGCTAACGCTGATTTGCGAGATTGAGGCGAAAAACAATGAATCCAGGGCAGATTCAGGCAAGAATGTTACATGAACCTTGCCTCTCTGATAGTCCTCTTTGCCGTATTTGGAAAAGACAAATGCGTCAATATCATTATACTCCTTGCTAAACAAGAATGAGCCAGAGATAATTATTTTTTTGCCTTTGTGCCTTTGCTCCAGCTTGCGCAGAATTTTTACCGCAGCTTCCAAGCGGTTCTCTTCAAAGAATTCTCTTCCCTTGACAGTTACCTCGCTAATGCCAAAGACTGCCATCATAGCCTTAACTTTTGGTTTAATAAACTTGTAATAATAGGTGCGCTCATTGCCATTCAGGACTTTTTTCCGCAGCCTTTTCTTCAGAATATTCAATTGCAGCTGCGTAAATATCCTGCCAATCAGCAAATGCTCATTCCTCTCAACCATTTCCAAACTGATATAATTTTCCATTTTATGATAATGTAATATCACTTATTATATAAAGCTTTCGTATTGAAAAACACTAGAATTAAGTTCGACGCCTCTCCTGATAACAAGAAATTTGACCAAAAAGTTTATATATAACCTAAAGTTATAGTACTATAACTTGAGGTTATGTCAATGGAAATCAGCGAGAATGGAAAACGTGCCTTGAAGATTCTTTTCTCTGACTTTCTGACAAGCTATAATGCCTACAGCATCAGGAAGAAGCTGCGGATTAGCCAGGTTGGCAGCCTGAAGCTCCTGAGAAGCCTGAACGATAAAGGCCTCGTGACAAGCCAGAAGATGGGCAATGCCATTTTCTACAAGCCAAATCTTAGCAACGGGTATGTGCTGAAGCTGCTTGAGCTGATTTATTCGGATTACAGCAGCTTCTCAAGTTTCGTGAAAGGCTGGATTTACGATTTGCAACCACTCTCACAGGATACCAAAGCCATCTTTTTGTTCGGCTCTATCCTGACTAAGGAAAAGGCAGCTGGGGATGTTGACGTGTGCTTTATACTCAAGAGCCCACAGGATTACAGCAAGCTGCAAAGGAAGGTTAATGAGCTTAATAAGAAGAACCGTCTGAACATCCATCCGCTCTTCCTAACTGAGGGGAGCTTTAGGGAGAAGCTGAAGGAAAAGGAGGCTCCTCTAATAGACCTGGTAAAGATGTGCGTGGTTGTGTATGGACAGGAATTGTTTGTGGGGGTGTTGAAGGATGTCCAAAGCTAAGAACATGGTTAAGTGGTGTTTGAATCACGCAAAGGATGATATTGCTGCAGGGAGGAAGCATCGTGGCCTTGTGCAGCTTAAGCCTGATGATAATATGGCAAAGCTGCACGTTGCCAAGGCTGAGCACAATCTTGATTTCTTCCTTCTGGCCAGGAAACATGGCTTTTATGACTGGGCAATCAACATTGGCTTTTACGTTACCTATCACTGCTGCCTGGCTGTACTGGCTAAGTTCGGGTATGAAAGCCGGAATCAGGAGTGCACACTTTCCTTAGTTGAAAGCCTAGTTGAAGATGGCAAGCTTGGCAGGGATTTTCAGAAGTACATAGACGCAATCACTCCTGACCTTGGAGAAGATAAAATCATTTCTATGCGGGAGAAATACCAATACACTCCGGCTATTGAAATAGACGAGCAGAAAGTGGAAGAGCTGCTTGGCATCTGTCAGGACATGATTAAGGACACAAAAGGAATCCTACAGGGCTGAGGAAAGAGTGAAATAGCCCTGAAAAGCTAAAAAAACCAATATTTTGGTTAATATACCACAATAAAGTGGTTTAAGTGATTAAATCAAAATCACTTTCTCGCATAGAACGGCGTGAATATCTCCTTGATGAATGCCCACAGGTTGCCCCACAAGCCGGGTTTCTTTTCATCGGCATTATGTTGGTCAACGGTGTTGTTTACAATGGGCTCGGGAGTTGTTTGCACCTTGTCCGGGTATATCTTCGGCAGCTGCGGAAGAGGCTGCATTTTTGGAAGTTCCTTGCTTTTGTTTGCTGTTGCAGATGCCTGAATATCAGCACCAGTGTTTGGCTCGGCTGCCACAACGAGGGAAGAAAGCAGAAGCGTTAGAACAACAACTACAAGGGCTGAAGCAGCAATTCGTCTCATTCAATCACCATCTTTTTAGAAGGTTACTTTATGAAGCAAATATAAAAGGTTTTCTATTAAAAAAAAGAAAGCTAAGGCTTATTTCCTTAGCACTTTTCCAATCAAGTAGATTCCAGCAACAATTACCACTATGTAGCCCAAAATGAGCAGTGCAGTGTAGCCTGATGTTTGCATGAAGGATTTCTCCTCCACTACAGGCTGTGCAATTACATTGCCTGTCGGCGTTGTTTGATTTACTGGAGGCTGTGTTATCACAATTACAGGCGGCTGAGTAGTTGTTGTTGGCTGCTCTTCTGGCGTTGTCACGCAAGCTGACTTCTGTATAATAGCCGTCTCGCTGTCGCTCTCCGTGTCTGTGCTGTAGTATGTCTTTATTATCACGCGGGCATTGCCTGACGGAAGGTTTGCCGGAATTGGTATGACGAAAGTCTTTGTCACTGTGTCACCCTCGTCAAGCACCATGTCGTTGATTACATCGCCAAACTTGAGCTCAGCGCTCTCAAGGTGTAACGATACCTCGTCCTCGTCGCGCGTGCCTGTGTTCTTCATTGTAACTCTCAGGCTGACGCTGCTTTCACAGGTTATAGCAGAAGGGCTGAAAGCGAAGCTTGAAATTGTTATTTCGTGGTTCTTCCTCTCAACAACGAATTCAGGCTGCCACTTAACAGCATGCCTTGCGCCGTTCTCGTCAGTGCCTTCGACAATCAGTGTGCTATCGTAAGTGCCTTCGTCAACGTCAGAGTCAAGTGTGAAGCTCAGGGTGACAGTGTCGGTGTCTCCAGGGGAAAGATCGCTAAAGTCCTCTTCCTCGTCAACGTCAAGGTCATTTATTTCCAGCCTGGCAGTGATGTCCCGAATTTCCACATCCTCTGCGCTCCTGAAAAGACTCTTTGCGTCAAGTGTTATAGTGATTTCATCGTCTGGCTTGAGCTCGTCTATTGAGGTGTCCTCATCCAGGCTGTGTGTGTCGCCGCCATTTATGGAATAGTCTCCATTGTCAATGTCCAGCATGTTCTTTGCCTGCATGTCAACGTCGCTTGATACGGATATAGAGGTGCCTGCGCCATCGTTTGCAGTGAATGTAATAGTTGCCACCTTCAAAGGACTCTCACTATCGGCGCTGTCAACTGAATCAAGCTCTTCAGGAATTCTCATGATCACATTGGCCGTTATGGAAGCGCCAGAAACCACTGATATGCTGGAGAAGGTTATGTTTGACCTTATGTCTTCCAGGGAAAATCCTGCAGCAGGGCTTATCGATGCAGTGAAGCCCGTAAGTGTCCTTGCGCCAGTATTGGTTATTGTAATGGTGCCTGTAAGGTTAAGTTGCCTTTCAGCAGGTGTATTATGCAATGGGTTGCTCCTTCTTTGGTTCCTGTCACCAAGGGTGAGCTTGGTTGAGAGCATTGACATTGTCGGAACATCTACCACAGTCACTGTAACAGTCTTTGAGTCTGAGCTGGTTCCGTTGCTGACTGTGAAATTTATCTTGTAGACGCCTGACTGGTCAAAAGCCGGAGTCCATGTAAATACAGATGCTGTCAGCGGCGAGCCTGATGAAGGCGCTAATGTGCCGAAAGCAGCAGTCTTAGCAATGGTTGTGGTGCCCTGGGCAGCAGAAATCACAAAGTTCACAGTGAGCTGCTGTCCCTCTGGCACAGAGTAGCTTCCAGCTCCAGAAGTTATTTCAGGCTGTGCAACAGCCAAAACAGCCAATACTAAAAATGCTACAAACAATGTTAACAGCTTTTTCATAATTCATAACCCCCTTGTTATTATTATCTATTCCAGAGTGGTAATCCGAGCTATATAAAGTTTTCTATAATTTGTATTGGAAACGCTCACTTAGAATCCTGATTGTCTGTTGTCAGCATGCCCTTGCCTATGTCCCTTATTGTGAGCATTCTCTTAGCCATCGCATATGCGTCTTCATCAGAGGCAGCAAGACCGCTCTTTTTCAAGGTATCTACGAGATTGCGGAGCCTTTCCTGGTATTCTTCTTCGTTCATTTTTTGCCGAAATAGAATATTTTGTCTATGGAAATGTCATCTTCTGAGAATGTCTGCCCCTTGACTGTCTGTGTAGCCCTTGCTCTTATAGGCGTTGCCTGCTGTTGCTGCGGCTGGGGCTGCTGCTTTGCATGCTCTCCTGAGATTGTAGTCTGGAATTCGCCGAACTTTTTCTGCTCAACAGGTCTTGTCTTCAAAGCCAGAATCTCGGCAGACATGCTGCTGAACTTTGTTGTCAGGAACATGACCTGCTTCTCAAGGTCTGCAATGGCTTTCTGCATCAGCGTGATGTCGCGCTTCATTGACATTATTGTCTCTGAATCTTCTATTGAGACTTGTCCAGATTCGGATTGCTGCAGTGCTGCCTCTGCCTTGGCATAAGCTTCCTGGGAGTTGGCAACTATGCCGTGCTTCATGAAATCCTGGGCAAGTTGGTTCACTTTCTGTATGTTGGATACTGACATCGCGCCTGTTTCTCGCAACCTTTCTATTAATAAAGTTTGTGTTTTGCCGAGAGGAAGAAAATGTAATCGTGAGTTTCCCCAATTATTTTGTCGACGGAAAAGTGCTTTCTCAGCAGCCTTTCAAGCAGTTTGGCGTGCTTAGATGATTTTAGAATGGTAACAACTGCGGCATTTTTTGCAACCCGCGCAATTTCTTTTATCGCCTTCTCCTTGTTGGAGAAGTTATGCGCTGCCGTGACAGAAACCACTATGTCAAATGAGCTGTCTTTGAAAGGGAGCTTTTCTGCAACGCCTTTCACCGCATTAATCCGTGAAAGCTTCCGAAGCCTGCCTGAGGGCTCTATTCCGGTTATTTTCCCTCCCAGAATTTTTGAAAGCCCTGTTCCGCTGCCGACGTCAAGTATTGTGGTTTTCGGGGTTATTGCAAGCTCTGAGGCTATTATCCTCAGCTTGCGGAGCTGCTCCTCAGAATGGAGGGAATCATAGGAGCTGGCTATTGAGCTGTAGTCTAAGGGTAGCATGTCTTATCTGGCTCGCAATAGGTTGTGTTTATCCAGTCTGAGACGTTATAGAGGATTGCCGAGTCTGTGTCAAGTATGAATGCGTTGTTGTAGCCACCGGGAGTGTAATTTGAGACTCCTGTTATGTTCCACAGCCTGCTGCCTAGCTTGCACCTAGGCTGAGGTCCAAAGTAGCACCAGTCAATGTAAGATTTTTTCTCAGGCCATGGTCTGCCCTCGTCGTATAAATTATTGTTAATGAGCGCCGGATTGACTGCAGATTCCATGCCGCAGCATTGAGACGCAGTGTAATCATTATAAAATCTTGAAAGGAAGCTGGGCGCCCTGGCTGAATACCTGTATTGGCTGGAATTTATGAATTGCCAGAGTGTTGTTACGTTGAATATTGATGTGCTTGTCATCAGGATTTTGTTTGTAAACGCCATGGGCGAGGCTGGAAGCGGGAGCTTTGTTGTCCAATTCAAGGCATAGAGCGGGTCGTCAAGCTGGTATATTGGTGTTTGCGCCTGGATTACAACTACCCTTTGCCAGTAGGCAAGCGTAGCGTTGACAGTGTAGTTTAGCGTTACATTGACGGCAACCTGCAAGCTTCTGGTGTCTGCTGACTGGAAAGCTATGACTGAGTAATTTATGCTGCTATAATCCTTGTTGAAAGTTGTATTTAAGTTGTATACTCTCATGGAGATGTTTTCAATGTCTGCAAGCCTTTTGGTCAGGTTGTAGTTAAGCATAAAATTCTGCCCGTTAACAACAACAGGAGCCCCATCTATGGTGCCGTTGACCACAAGCTCTGCGAACTTTTTGTCAAAATCACCCTTGTCTTTAAGAAAGCCCTGAGGCGGAGTCGAGTTCATGTACCATATAAGTGTCCTCAATGCGCGGTAGGATACTACTTTCAGCGTCCTTGAGAGATAAACTTCATCCAAGTTTTTTATGTAATTATTGCCTATGCTGACAGCTGTCTGGGTTATGGGAACTTCGTCCTTAAGCGTTACAGTTGACTGGGATGAGGCAACAAGCACGAGAATAGCCACTATGAATAGTGAAATCAGCGTGAAAAAGATGCCTTTTTTCCTCAGCGCCATACAAATACCTCGCCCTCATAGGGTCCCCACAGGGTTGCCAGGCTGACGCTGCCGACCAGTATTACCTTTGCCACTGAGATCTGCTCAATATCATTGGTCACATAGCTCTTGTTATACATCAGCTTGCTGTCAAGCCAGATTTCATAGTAGTATTGCGATGGGATGAGGCTGGCGCTCATTTCTCTGGTCATGTTCTGCGCCTCGCCAACAATGCCCTTGTCATACATCTCGGCGATTTGCTCAAATATTGTGTTTTGCATATTCGTGATGTTTCCAGATATGCGCTGCTCATCAATATACTCGCTGTTAAGCGTATTAAGCTCTGTGGTTGAGAAGATTGTCATTACGTCCTGGGAAATCGCCTGCTGCTGGTATACGTCAGGAACCGAGGTGTATGCGAGATAAACGAGCACCACGCCAATTGTGGTGATTAGCATCGCGATGAACGCGTCTATTGTGAAAAAATAACCTCTTTTTCCCATGTGGCCATTCTTTAGAAACAGGGATATTTAAAAGTTACCTATCCGCAGGCAAATCCTGATACTGATGCGCGGCTGCTGCCAATGCAGTACTTGTCGCCAACTGGAACCAGGTTGCCCTGCTCGTCTTCAAAGTAAACAGTGAAATCATCGCTTACGCCAAGTTCTTCCTTCAGCTGGTTGTAATCCTTATTGGCGAATTCCATAAGTTTGGCTGTGTCAACCCTGTCCCTGACAACAAAAGCAATGCTGCTCTGCTCATTGCCGCTCACAACAAGCTTGCCGACTATCTCTTCTGATGAAGCAGCCTGCTCTGAGCTGCTGGCTGCATCAAGGAAGAATATTACTGCCAAGAGAAACACAATAAACAACAGCATGGCTGTTCTATCCTGGCTGACTGAAACATTCCTGGCTTTTCGCTTCATCGCACACCTCTTTAATCTTTCCTTAGCAGTTGCTATTTAAATATTTTTACTCTTTACCGCATTGCTTGCCGCCAACTATGCCTTTTTCGCTGCCAAATGAAATAATGCCCTGCGAAATGGGGACAACATTGCCATTTTCATCCTCAAAATAGAAGCAGAAATCGCTTATTATGCCGAGCGATTCCCGGGTATTATTATAATCGTCCCTAATAAAACTCTGAAGCTTGGCGTTGTCAACTTTTCCACCCACAATAAAGCTCAGGGAGTTATTCTGGGGCGAGCTGAGCATCTCAGGAATCCTCTTTGCCTCAGCAAATACAAGGTCATTTATCTGGGAATCTGAGCCCAAGCCGACAAAATAATACAGCATAATCACGGCGAGCAGGAAAAGACCTACGGCAATCATTACATCCAATGACATTACCTGGGATTTTTCTTTCACATGCATATACTTGTAATCTTGCTTTTTAAGCTTTTTGGTAATGCCTTAGACTGCAATTCAGCGACGAAATCTTTTAGTAAAAAGTCCTGCTACAAGGATTTCATATTTGGCGGTATTAGTTAAGTCGGGCTAGGGAGGAAGGCCGCCAGAAACGCACTCATCGCGGCCAGGCACACAAGTCAGGTTCAGAGCAGGATTGCAATACGTACCGTTGTTATATCTTTCCGATGCCAGACAAATAGATTGGTCGGTGCCGGGATTCACACAAGTATAATTCGCAAAGCTGCTCACAATCTGATTGCCTGAACACCAATAAGAAAAATAAGACAAACCACAATCCGTATCAACTGCACAACCAAACAGCTCTGTTGCCGAATAGTAGTAAGTATTGCTGTAATAAGTATTGCTGTAATAACTTTCATAAGGACAATCACCACAATACTCACCACACTCATTAAATGCATTGCAAAGTCCAATACAGCTCGAATTACATTGAAAAGTCGTGCTTATGGGCGTTGTAGCGCTGTAATAACTTTCATAAGGACAATCACCACAATACTCACCACACTCATTATATACGCCGCAAAGTCCAATACAGCTCGAATTACATTGAAAAGTCGTGCTTATGGGCGTTGTAGGGCTGTAATAACTTTCATAAGTCTGGCTAGGAGGAATGCCGCCAGCAGGCGCGCATTTCTCGTTTTGGCAGACGCTGTTTGCCGGGCAGCCGCAATATTTGCACCTTTCTATTAATGAACCTGCAACGCAGTATTTTTTAGAGGATGAACATTCGCCATATTCTGTGCCGTCGCTACACTTTGGGAGAGGCAGGTTTTCTCCTTTTGTTATGATGTTTGTGATGCTTGTGGCAGCATTAACAGTTACTTGATTTTCATTTATGGTCAAGTAGAACGACAGCAGGCTCTTAAGCTCGCCAAGGGATAGCTTTGCATTGGCTGGATTCTTAAAAAACGCGTAAAGATTGCTTTTCAGGACATCCTTAACATCTTCAACTGCAAAATTATCTGCATAAGCAACAGTAGAAAACAGCAATATAAAAATTGCCGCAAACAATAACATCTTTTTGTTTGTCATGATTCCTCCATCTAGCAACATTTTCCCAAACCAGCACAGCAATGCTCTTTTAGGACAATGCCCAGTTCTGCAAGCCTTGTGCTGCAGGTGCCTGCAGAATCAGCTGAATTGCATGCCTCACTCTGAAGCTCTGAAAGCTGCGGTTTTTCCAAAGTGGTGCTGCCATTTTCCTGAATCTCTGAAGTGCATCCCACGAAAAATACGGTGAGGGAAAAAAGAAGAAAGGACAATATAGCGGTTTTCATAGATCAGTTCTTTATAACCTGCATATTTAAAACTTTTGCTTATACGGCGTTATTGAAAAGCTCACAAGTAGAACCAGTTTCGTCCTTGCGTGGCAAGGGTGCCTTTTTTCCCGCCACAAAGATAAGGCGGGAAGAAAAGGCAGTTCGCACTTTGTGCGAACCGAAACTGGTGAAGAACATAGGTTTTCAATGACGCCGCTTATACGCAGCAAAAGCCATAGTCACTGCAGCATTGGGCCATAACTAATAAGCCTAAACCCTCCATCACAGAGCAAGATCCCGTTTCTTCCCCAAATTGGCATTCATATCCTATACAGGACACGACAACTGTGCTATTCTGCTTGTCGAGTGTATACCTTTTTGTCCTGCACATATTTCCTGAGATATCCTTGGGCATCAAATACACATATTGCTCTCCAGTTACGTTTATGACAAGACTGCTGAAGTTTGTGTTCGTCATTCCCGATGTTAAAATTGAGACATTGTATTCAATCCCTTTCAATGTTTCAGGAAGGGTAAATTCCCTATGGTATCCTGACTGGGACTGCGAAGCCAGGGTGAATTCCGCGGTTATCACGCTTCCGAGGTCATTGATAAGCTCCCTGTTCCGCTCAGTTGTAATGTCAACCAGCCTGTTGCCGACAAAAAGCAGCACCACAATGAAAACAAGAGTCATAAACGTAAAGATTGCAGACGCTTCAGTTGCAACCTGGGATTTTTTTGATGGTTTCATTTAATCCTCAAGTACATTTGTTACCTGCCTCACAATTGGTATTTTCCCGACATTTACCCCACAAAATGCCCAGGTCAGCATTATCTGATATGCAGTCACCGTTGTAATCCATCTTGATGCAAGTATTCCATTTATCATTCCATACCCCTGAAGTTCTTTTCTGCATATTTAGAGCAGTACCGCAGGTCATACTCCACACTGTGTCCTCGTAGCATGGGGGCTCGCCATCACCGCGCCAGTCATAAAAAGTTGATATAGGACATCTTTCGCCGGCGTTGATAAAAACAAAAGGGGTGCCATCACTCGCCTTGTAGGCTTCGAGCAGGAAGTTCTTGACGCCGCCGGTAAAGTCATTTGGGACAAAGGTTCCGTTAATGTTGACTTTTGAGGAATATGCCTGCTCAGAAATCTTGCCGTCCCTTGATTTTGTCACAAAAACAATCTGGTTGGTGTTTGATTTCCAGTCTGTGGAAATGTTGATTGAGATAACATTATCGGGCAGCCTGCCAGAGACTGTCATCCTTGCTGGCGCGCCCATGTAATACACTCTTGCGGCATTGATGACAATAGCCCTTCCAAAAGTCTCAATCTGGGCAGATGCTATCTGGTCTGCAGAGCTGTCTGAATACTGGTAAAAGAAGTAGGCTGTTGGCAAGATTATTATCATCAGGATGCCAAGGACCATAAGGTATTCTATAGATGCCTGCGCTTTCATTATTGCCTCTTTTTCAAGAAAAACTATTGGAAGGGCGGTATTTAAATGTTGTCAAAAACCACCGTCAAAGAATGGGCAACGTGTTGCCATAAAACTACTGCTGCTCAACGTTTGCAAGAAGCTGTCCAGTCATCGTGTGGTTGTATGTTTCATTCATCGTCGCATCGTACCAAACAATAACCAAGTCAAACTTCTTCTTGCCAGAAGTTGGTAAGCCATCCAGAACAGTGCCACTAGCACAAGGCACTGCAATCTCAACACTGGCGCCGTTCTCAACGTGCACTCCCCTCTTGCTAGCCCAGGTTTGCAACAAAAGGCTGCCGCCTGTGTCGCATCTTACTGGTGCCAAGTCACCAACACCCTGGGCAATAACCTGCCCAATCATCAT
>JAZDGJ010000056.1:0-23126 GCA_043807015.1 Candidatus Woesearchaeota archaeon
CGAAAGCCTGTGGTCTGCATTGAAAAGGCTATTTGGCAGCACACTCAAATGCAAGCATATCAGAACGCAAACCGCAGAACTGTTTTGTAGGCTCATAGCCTACAACATAGGCTATCGCCTATGGAGAAATTCTACTAAGCCCCACAAATAGCAAATTATAAATACGCTTCCTAGCTTTTCTGGCGCTATGCTTGAGAATGCCTATGATTTCAAGAGAGTAGAGGAAGCTGTCTCCAAGCTCTGGGAAGAAAAGCAGGTTATGGAGAAGGCAATATCATATGACCCTAATAAGCCATTGTTCTCATTTCTTGAAGGACCTCCAACTGCCAACGCGCCGCCAGCCTTGCACCATATTGAGGTTCGCGTTTTCAAAGATTTGGTCTGCAGATACAAGTTTATGCAGGGCTTTACTGTGCCTAGAAAAGGTGGATGGGACTGCCACGGACTGCCCATAGAAGTGCAGGTGGAGAAAAAGCTCGGGCTTGCTACAAAGAAAGATGTGGTGCAGTATGGCATAGGAAAATTCTCTGCATTGTGCAGGCAGGATGTCTTCAGCTTCATAAAAGACTGGGAAAAGCTGACAAAGAAAATGGCTTTCTGGATTGACCTCAAGAATCCATATGTCACATTAGATAACAACTACATTGAAAGCGTGTGGTGGAGCCTGAAGCAGCTTTATGACAAAAGGCTGCTCTATGAAGACCACAAAGTGCTGCCTTACTGCCCGAGGTGCGGAACATCGCTTAGCAGCCACGAGGTTGCCCTGGGCTACAATGACGTAACAGAAACCGCAATCACAATCGCTTTCAGGCTGAAGGACCAAGACAGATACATGCTTGCATGGACAACAACGCCATGGACCCTGCCTGGAAATGTCGCTTTGGCTGTGAGCAAGGACATGAATTATGTGGTTGTTGAGGAAGCAGGCAAGCAGTACATTCTGGCAAAATCAGCAGTTGAAAGATACTTTAAAGATGCGGTGATTATACAGGAACTAAGCGGCGAGGACCTTATCGGAAAAGAATATGTGCCCCTCTTTGATTTTTATACCGGAAAGGTTGACAAAAAAGCCTGGGTCGTGGTTGATGCTGATTTTGTGACAGCAGATGAGGGCACAGGCATTGTGCACCAAGCCCCAGCCTTTGGAGAAGAGGACTTTGACAACTGCAAAAAACAGGACATAGCATTTGTCCAGCCGCTAAATGAAGAAGGACTCTTCACAAAAGAAGCAGAGGATTTTGAAGGTCTCGCTGCCAAAGAGGCAGACCCGAAAATAATCGCCAGGCTTGAGGCAGACGGATGCTTATTCAGGGCAGCGCTGCATACGCATAGCTATCCTTTCTGCTGGAGATGCGATACGCCTTTGATTTATTACGCGCTGAAGTCATGGTTCGTCAAAGTAAGAAGCTACAAGCAGCAGCTTCTTGAGAACAATGAGAAGATTCAGTGGTATCCAGACCACATCAAGCACGGAAGATTCGGAAACTGGCTTGAAGGAGTGAAAGACTGGGCTCTGAGCAGAAGCAAGTTCTGGGGAACGCCGCTGCCAATATGGCGATGTTCTTGCGGCTCTGAAAGGATGATAGGCAGCATCAGGGAGCTGAAAGAGCATGCAATCTCGCTGCCACAGAAGCTTGACCTCCACAGGCCGATGATAGACGAAATAAAGCTGAAATGCTTCTGCGGCAAAGAAATGACAAGAGTTCCCGAAGTGATTGACTGCTGGTATGACTCAGGCTCTGCCTGTTTTGCGCAGTTTCATTACCCTTTTGAAAATGAGGACATGTTCAGGAAGTCCTTTCCTTATGACTTCATAAGCGAAGCCATAGACCAGACAAGAGGATGGTTCTACACATTGCATGTCCTGGGAACACTGCTGTTTGGAAGCAACGCATACAAAAGCGTTGTGTGCGCAGGCCACGTTGTGGATGAAAAAGGCGAAAAGATGAGCAAGAGCAAGGGCAATATCTTGAACCCCTGGGATGTTTTTGAAAAAGTCGGCGTTGACTCTGTCAGGCTGCAGTTCTGCTCAACAGACCCTGGAAATGCAAAGCGCTTTGGCTATGAATCAATAAATGAAAACATCAAGCCCTTCCTTGTTGTGCTCTGGAACAGCTGCAGGTATGTTGCCCAAGTGCTGGAAAACTCAGAGATTGACGGCAAAAACCTTGCAAAGGAAGACCTCTGGCTGGTTTCAAGGACAAACTCGCTCGTCAAAAAAGTGACAGAGTCTCTTGACAGGAATGATTACCACATCTGCACGCAGGAAATAAAGAACTTTGTCAACGAGGACCTTTCAAGATGGTACATAAAGCTCGTCCGCCAAAGGGTGGCAGAGAAAGACCCTACAGCGGCTTACACCCTGAGGTATGCGGTTGATGCTATTGCAAGGCTGCTGGCGCCGTTTACGCCATACCTGAGCGAGGAAATATACCACAAAGTGCTCAAGGGCGAAAAAGAATCTGTGCACTTGGAGTCATGGCCTGAAAAGGGCGAAATAAATGAAGAGCTGGAAACGAAAATGGATTCTGCAAAGGAGATTACGCAGGCAATACTTTTCGCCAGGGATTCACTTAGCCGCGGAGTAAGATGGCCTGTGGGCGAAGTTATAGTAACTACTTTAGATGCCGCAGTGAATGCAGCGATAAGGACTTTCTCCGAGATAATCAAGGCGCAGACCAACTGCAAAACTTTGGTGCTGGCTGACTTCTTCTCAAGGAATGAAGAAGACTATGCAAAAGCGCCCTTCAGGAAAGGGGAAGTTTACGTGAGCAAGGCTGTCAATGCCGAGCTGGAAGCAGAGGGATATTCAAGGGAAATTGTGAGAAGAATCCAGCAGATGAGAAAAAATGCCAGGCTTAAGATTGAGGACAGGATTGAGGCTTTTGTCAGGGCCCCCGGATTTTTGAGAGAAAGCCTGCTGCTCGCGGCAATGCAGATCAAGGAAAAGGTAGGCGCAGAAAAGCTCACAATATCCGACCGCTCGCCAGAAAAGCAGTTCACAAGCGCCGCCAAGGTAAAAGTCAAAGAATATGATGTTGAGCTTTTTATTGAGAAGAAGCATTAGAGCTTTTGTTCATGCAAATATCTCAAAAATGTTAATCTGTTGAGTTCTTCTGGAGTAAATTCTAAACTTGGAATTCCTTCTAATCGTTTGTTCCAAGTTTTTATATTGTGCTGTTCGACAAGTCTAGTGAGTATCGCATTTAAACCTTCCATTAGTGCTTCGTATTCCTCATTTATCTTTCTCTCTTTGAATTCATCATGATGAGAAACTGCTCGATAACCCATTTTTTCCATTTCCCTAACAACATGATAATGATGCAAAGCTCTTTCTTCTATATCTTTTGCATGTAAAACATAATCACCGAATTCTGGTCGTCCTTTATTAGCTACAGCATCAATAACAATTGTTTCCCATGGATTGTTATATTGAAGTCCAACTTCTCTCGCATCGGATGTGTACACGGTTATTCTTTTTGGCAAAGAAGACGACCCGCCTTCCATAGTCGTTATTAACTGTCCTTTTCGCATATCATTCACTTTTTATAAATATCCTTAACACCCTATTTCATTCATAAAGAAATTTTGTAAGATTTTCAGCAAGATCAAGTCTTTTGAGCATTACGGGAATTCCATGTTTTTTTGCTGCTGAAAAAGCTTCATCACTTCCTGTAACCGACATAAACTTAACACCTTTTTCTTCAACGGACTGTTTTACATGTCGGTAGATTCTTAATGCCGGCTCACAGGATGATCCAGCAAAATCACCAAGGTTTGCATCCATAATATAAGCATCAAAAGGATTTGCGGGCGGCATATTGGGTTCAGCATCTTCTGGGATTCCCATCTTTTCAAGCATTCCTTCAAGAGAGCTAACCCCTGAAACAGAGAAACCATCATCTTCTAAGTACATCTCATAAGTCTTTAACATTCCGGGGTCATGTAATCCTAATAATAATTTTTTAGTCATACAAATCTATAAAGAGTATTTATATTTAAATCTTTCGGTTTGTAGTCTCTGATGAGTGATAAATTGCTCACTTCTTCACTATGCTGAATGTCCTTGTCCTGTAGGTGAAGTCGTACCTGAATTTCTTCTTGAATTCCAGCAGCGGCTTGGGGCTTCCGCCGAAATCAACGTATTGGAAGCCTGCCTTTTTCAGGCGCTTTAAGTCATCCATGTTTGAAGCCTCGCCGAGCCCCTTGAAAGCATAATTGTAAATGCCTACGGCAGAATAATAGCCCTTGCTGTGGGGAATTTTCCAGCCGCAGGTAATCGTTGAAGGGATTCCGTCAACAACAAGAGTCTTTGCAAACATCATTCCCCTGAAGCCTGAGTTGACAAGGTTCACATACTTCTGGTAATATGCCTGATTGGAATCTTTTCTGTTGCAGCCGTAGCTCATAAGATGCCTCTTTTTCGTCCACTCGGACACAATTTTCAGCAGCTGGTTTTTTGGGATTTTTGCAGAGTCCACAACCTTTACATCATGGCTCTTGTAAAATCCGTTGAGGATGTTGCGCATCTTCTTCCAGCTTTTTCCCTTCATTTTGTGACCTTCCCATTTTTTCATGTCAAAGACTGGCCAGTAAAGAACGAATCTCGGAATCAATGCCCGGTAAGATTTGCTTCCCCAAACAGCACGCAACGCCTCATTGAAGAACTCATCATCTGCCTCTATGGTAAATTTTTTCCCGTGCTTGAGGCAGTATTCAAGAACGCTCATGAAAACCCCAAGCCTCTTGCTTTTTGGAGCGAGTATGCCTGTGACAAAAACCCACTCCTTGTTTTTCCGAACATACTGCCCGAGCATGCCGTATTTGCCATCTACGCTGAAAAAGCAGTTTTCGCCAGGGTCATTGTCAAGAAGCATGTAATAAAAATAGTTGTGCTCTGCAAAGTAGCCATACTTTGCAATGCAGGCTTTCACCTTCTTTTCCTGCGCACCACCCCTTATTATCTTCACAACCATCAAGAAATAAACTTTGGAGCGGGATTATTTAAAGATTTTCATTAATGCTTCTTTGCCAGGGTGCATTTCTCGCAGATGAATTCATCATTTATTTCGTGCAGGCTCGTTGAAAACTTGCTGCAGGCATCGCACGTTCCCTCAACAATTGAAGTCCTTTTGCGCTCCTCCTCCTGCAGGGGAAGCTTTTCCTCAAGAATTTCCATCATCTGCGGCTGGACATTAAGTATGTCCTTCATCGTAAGGAGACCAACAAGCTTGTTGCTGTTCTCTGCATCAATGACAGGAAGCTGCCTTACGTCGTTTTCCCTCATTTTTTTCAGGGCATCCATTATGTCGGCATTTGGATGGATTGTAACAACGCGCTTAGCCATTATGTCTCCTGCCTTTACCTTTGAGGCGTCTTTTCCCTTGGCAACAATCTCCTTGACAATCATCTGCTCGGTGATATAACCGCTCAAGGTGTCGGCAGTCTTTACTGCAAGCGAGCCAACGTTCTTTTCCTGCATCAAGAGCGCACATTCCTTGACAGTCATGTCTGGGGTGACAGAAATCGGCTTTCTCGTCATAATATCGCAAACCCTGTAGCCTGTAGAAATTGCCATAATCGCGCAAAAAAGGAGGGTATTAATAAACTTTGTCAATAGTTAAGGAGTATCTCAACGTCCTTGCCGAAGAATTCCCTCAGGTCTTCAAACATTTTCTCCTTTATGAAAACCTTTGGAGGAATATTGAGCTTTGCAAGCGCTGTTTCAAGCTCGTCCATTGAGGTGCGCTTTGGCGTCCCAAGCGAGCCGTCTGGAAGTATTTTGGCTTTTGAGATTTCTTTTTCAGGGGCATCAACATCGTGGATGATGAATGCCTCTGTGTCCATCAGCATAACCTCGCCGAATTTATTGCCGTGCTTGACCCGGATTCTCGCTCTTTCGATCTCTCTGCCTCTTTTGCGCTGCATATACTCGACGATAAACCTTGTGAACTCATTGGAATCATTCTTCACTTTTTCAACTTCAGCTTTGGTGAGCTTGCCTGCCTCATAGTCCTTCTTTGCGGCTATAATCTCATTAAGGACGCGGAGGTATTTTGCAGGAATTTTGCCCTCGCTTATCAGCTCGTCCTCAAAGGTTTTGACAATTTCCAGGTCATCTACGCGTTCAACGCCTTCAAGCTTTAAAGCGTCCCTGATCATCGTGACAACGTGGTCATATATGTGGATAACGCTTTCCTGCTCTTTCAGCTTGGATATCTCCTCAAAGAGCTTGTTAATCCTCTTGAGGTATTTTTCTGAATCAGCAAGAACCTTGTCGACTTCTGCGCCTGACATGTCAATCTTGTCGCCATGCTCGAGCGTTTTCCTCAGTTCAATGTTCTGCTCAAGTATCTTCACATATTCCTCCTCAAGAAGCTTCTCCTTCTTAACGAAAAGGTCCCTTACTACCTGAGGTGTCTCTTTTGGAGTTGGCGGAGGAACGCCGTAGAGCATCAATGCAGCCTGCGTTGGCGTAAGTATTGCCCAGAATGTGTCTTCCATTCCTATTTCCTTCAGCTTTGCCTTTACTCTCCCAAGAATCTGCTCCCCTGTGCTCATATACATGTCAATTGCTTCCTGTGAAGGCTTAATGCGGCCCATCTGGAGCAGCTGCTTCCAAGCCATGAATATGCCGCGGTCATATATTGGTATTCCATCACGAAGGAAAGTGAAAATTATGGGGTTTGCTTCCCTCATTGAGTCCCAGAAATCAGTAAGGATGTATACCTGGATGTTGAGCTTGTTCCTGACACCGGTCATATCGCCTGCTTCAAGACCCATGCCGATAATAATGGCGCGGAGCTTGTCCTTTAGCTCTGCCCGGGTCATCCTCTTGACGTCTGTGTCGTCAACAACAATGAAAACATCAATATCAGATTTCTCAGTTGCCCTGCCCTGCACAAGCGAGCCCGCGAGCACGTAACTGACAATGTAGCGCTCAAACTTCTTGACAACCATCTCCTTGTGGAGCTCTGCAATCCTCAAAGCAGCAAGCATTCCTGTGTCGTGCACAGGAGCGCCGACAGAAATAAGGCGCAGGAGGTCATATTTTCCGTCATAGCAGCCCTGCCAGACTTCCGAGAGTATTACTATCTGTATCACGAGATTCTTGTCAATGTCTGCCGCCATCTGCTGTATTATCGCCGTGAGCTTTGTCTTAAGCTCCTCCTTTGTCAGCTTCTTGCTGTCAGAATCGTCAATAAGAACGAGGGCATTTATCTTGTCTTTTGCCTCCTCCTGCAGCTTTTTCAGCTGCTCCTCAGACATGCCCTCTTCCTGCTGCGGCTGAGCTGGAGGCAGAAGCTCAATGCCCATTATGTACTTGTCAAACTTCTTAAGAACCTCAACCTTGAACTTGTCCAGCTTTTCCTTCAGCACAAGGAGCTTTTCCTGCGATTCCTTAGGCAGCTTGTCTATTGCTGCTGAGAACTCATCCTGCTTTTTCTCCTTCGGCTTTTTGGATTTCTTTTCCTTTTCAGGCATAAATTGAAACAATCCGGCGAGGTATTTAAACGTTGCTGTTTTACGGAATCCACAATAAAGTAGTGAAATCAGAAAAGTTTTTATATGAAAAAGCCAAAGAAACACAAAACAATCTTAAAAAAACCAAAAAGGTGAAATCAAGTATGGCAACCGGTACACAAACAAAAAAATCTCCATTAGCAACATTTAAGGACAAATACGGAGCTGTGGTGAAGCTTGCAGATACAATTGAGTTGCACCATGCGGAAGCATATAATGCAGCTGCAAAAAAGCACCTTATGGAAGGAGGACAGCTTGACTATAATAAGCTAAAAGATTCCAAAGTAAGGCAGCAGATGGCTGACACAATGACAGATACTTATGTGAAACAGGCAACAGAGGCATTTAAGACAGGAGCTATTCCCGACACGCACAAAGATTTGTTGATGAAAGCTTATCACGGCGTAACCAAGGGAGAACTGAAAAAGCTCATTGAAGATAGTGAAGAGGACTTCACGTTGGGCGCCTTTCACGGCCAGGCAAAAAAGCTAAGGGATAATGTCCACAACATGCTTGCTCCTACCGCTTGGTCGCATTTAACTGATGATGATAAGCCAGGAGTCATTAAGGCCATAGGGCTGGAAGGTAAACTGGATCCAAAAGCAATAAGACTGGATGAGCTTGGGCAACAAATGGTGGCTTACCATGTACACGACGGAGTTGTTCCGCCATCCGTTTACAACAAGACGGCTGCTTACAGAGCCCTGAAGAAACCAGCACCAAAATAAGTTTCATATTTTTGTAACTGGTTAGTGGTAAAAATATCGAAAGATTTATATATTAGGAGTATATTCTGCACTTAAATATCCCTAGTGAGGTGGTATTACAATGGTTATGCCAAAGAAAAGTTACCTGTCTGAATTTAACTCAAATTACAGTGATTTAACGCGATTTGCAGACACTAGAGAATTCTTTGTCGCTCAGGCATATTCAGACGCTGTCAAAGCTAATTTGCTTGATAAAGATGGTCAGGTTGACTATAACCTGCTTGACAATTCCGGTGTAAGAACAAAAGTTTTTGACGCTATGCAGGGCGCTCTTGCTGACAAATCAGTTCAGCATTTCAAGGCTGGTCAAGGTCTAGATTGGCTTAAGAAGGAGCAGCTGATGTTGGCATATGCTGGAATGACAGGCGGCCAGCTGAAGACCGTCATGGAACGACAGCAGGGAGACTTTACAATGAGTGCATTGGCAAATATGGCTGCAGGCTTAAGGAGAAATGCAGTTGAAACATTACTGGCATCAACATACAGCCATGTCCCTGAGACTGTGGAAGCAAGAAAGTCCATCATAGATGAGCTTAAGCTAACACAGAAACTTGATCCTGCCAAGGCAAGATTGGAAGACCTGATTAGCTTTATGCAGGATGCACACCGACAGGATATAACCGCTAAAAGAAGTCCTGCCTACCTGGCGCCTAATCAGCCGTAGGCATTTTTTTCTTTTTGTTCTTCATAGAAAGGTATTTATACCCCCCTGCAGCACTGTGCTGCAATGGTTATGGTTACATTGCCTGACGGCAGCAAGAAGGAATATGCCAAGGGAACTACAGTATTTCAGGTTGCAGAAAGCATAGGCAAGAGGCTGGCTTCTGATGCAATTGCTGCCAAAGTTGACAATGACATTAAAGGGCTTGACTACAAGCTTGAGAAGGACTGCGCGCTTAAGATTCTGACTTTCAATGATGAGGAAGGCAAGAAGGTTTTCTGGCATTCTGCAGCGCATGTCATGGCGCATGCAATCATGAACCTCTTCCCAAAGGCAAAGCTGACTATTGGGCCTACTTGGGAGAGAGGCTTCTATTATGACCTTGCCTCAGAGCCGTTCAAGCCAGAAGACATTGAAAAGATAGAAGCAGAGATGAAAAGGATTTCTGCTCAGGACTTAAGGATTGAAAGAAAAGTGCTCACAAAGGCAGAGGCAAAGAAGCTTTTCAAGGACAACAAATACAAGCTGGAAATCCTGGAAGAGGATGTAAAGGGCGAGATTTCTGCCTACAAGCAGGGCGACTTTATTGACCTGTGCTCTGGACCGCATGTTTTGAGCACAGGAGTGATTAAGGCATTCAAGCTCACAAAGATTTCCGGCGCATACTGGAGGGGAGATTCAAAGGGAGACCAGCTTCAAAGGATTTATGGGGTTGCGTTTCCGTCAGAAAAGCAGCTGAAAGAGTATCTGGCGCTTATTGAAGAGGCAGAAAAGAGGGACCACAGGGTAATAGGAAAGCAGCTTGAACTGTTCAGCTTCCACGATGAAGCGCCTGGATTCCCGTTCTT
The DNA here is from genome assembly GCA_043807015.1 of Candidatus Woesearchaeota archaeon. Taxonomy (GTDB): domain Archaea; phylum Nanobdellota; class Nanobdellia; order Woesearchaeales; family UBA10216; genus JAZDGJ01. The sequence continues at coordinate 9,801 of JAZDGJ010000056.1, forward strand.
CCACCCGAAAGGCGTCATAATAATTAATGAGCTTTTCAATTTCTGGAGGGAAGAGCACAGGAAAGCAGGCTATAAGGAGATAAAGACTCCGCTGATAATGAGCAGGGCTTTATGGGAGAAATCCGGGCACTGGGACCACTACAGGGAAAACATGTATTTCACAAAGGTTGACGACAAGGATTTTGCAGTTAAGCCAATGAACTGCCCAGGTGCGATGCTGGTCTACAAGAACAGCACGCACAGCTACAGGGAGCTTCCATTACGGCTGGCAGAACTTGGCTTGGTGCACAGGCACGAGCTTTCAGGAGTTCTTGCAGGCTTATTCAGAGTCCGCTGTTTTACCCAGGATGATGCGCACATATTCATGATGCCAGAGCAGGCTGAAAGCGAGGTAGCCTATGTGATTGACATGATAGACCGGATTTACAAGACCTTTGGCTTTGAATACCGCCTGGAGCTTAGCACCATGCCTGCTAAGGCAATGGGCAGCGTTGAGCAGTGGGAGCACGCCGAACGAATTTTGAAGAACGCGCTTGACAAGAAGGGAGCCAAATACAAGGTAAATCCTGGTGAAGGCGCGTTTTACGGTCCAAAAATCGATTTCCATATAAAGGACTGCATCGGCAGGAGCTGGCAGTGCGCAACAATACAGCTGGACTTCCAGATGCCTGAGAAGTTTGAGCTTACTTACGAAGGCTCTGACGGCTCAAAACACGTGCCTGTAATGGTGCACACAGTAAAATATGGCGCAATTGAAAGGTTTTTTGGTATACTTATAGAGCACTATGGCGGAAAGCTGCCGTTGTGGCTGAATCCTGTGCAGGTCAGGATACTGACTGTGGCAGACAGGTTTAATGACTATGCTGCGAAAATTGCAGAAAAATACTCTGCTGCAGGAATAAGGGTTGAAATAGACGACAAATCAGAGTCTGTAAGCTACAAGGTGAGGGAAGCTGAGCTTGACAAAGTCAACTACATACTTGTTGTAGGCGAAAAAGAGATAAAGGAGGGCACAGTCACTGTAAGAACGAGAAACAACAAGATACTGGGCGCACTAAAATCAGATTTATTCCTTGAGCAGCTGCTCAAAGAGATAAAGGAGAAAAAATGACTCTACCATTGGACGAAATTGCACGGATGATAGGGCAGAATGTCACAGTAATCCTCAAAAACGGCAAAGAAATGAAGGGAAAGCTGCTGTCATTTGACCTAAATGCCAATGTCGGGATTGAGATTCAAGGCAATGTGACCTTTCTGCAGGGGCAGGAAGTCACTGTGCTGAGCTGCCTGGATTCCAAACAATAAGGTTTATTAACCTGTCCAGATTCACTTTTCAGCAAGATTGGGGTAAAAAAATGGGACAACAAGAGGTAAGCGATTTCCTAAAGGCGCATGCAATGAAGTGGTATACTTCGAAAGAGATTGCAAAGCACCTGCACGTTTCTACAGGCTCAGTCATAAACAACCTTTCAAAGCTCAGGAAGAGCAGGCAGGTGCTCTACAGGCCTGCTGAAAGGGTCAACCAGTACCAATACAAGTATAAGAGATGAAAAAAGTAGTTATAGCAGGCCCTCTTGCATTCCTTTTGATAATTCTCGTCTTAATAATATTCGTAGTATTCCTGCTGCCTATTGCAATAATAACCCTGGCAATCATTCTTCTTTCAGCAGTCATCATGTTCTTTGCCGGAAAATTCAGGAAAGAGAAGAAAAAAGAGGATGGATTCATAGACGTTGACTACGCTGTGAAGAAAGAGTGACTATCTGCCAAAGCGCCTTTCCCTTTGCCCGAACTCCTCGATGCACTTGACAAGGTCTTCCTTCTCAAACTCAGGCCAGAGCTTTTCAACAAAAAACAGCTCGGAATAGGAGCTCTGGTAGAGCAGGAAATTGCTCAGACGCATGGCTCCTCCGGTTCTTATTACCATGTCTGGCTCATCTTTCATATAAAGGTAGTTGCCAAAAGATTCCTCATTGAAGTTTTCCAGGTTAAGCTTTTTTGCAGCAACATCGTTTATGATCCGTTTTGTTGCATCCACTATTTCAGCTTGTCCGCCGTAAGCCATCGCAAAATTGACGGTAAGATTGCTGTTCTTCGATGTTTTTTCCGTAATTTCCCTCATCATGTTCTGCAGTTTTTCAGGGAACATCCCAAGCCGCCCTATAAACCTTATCCTGATGCCCCTCTCGTCAATTCTCTTGTCCTTCTTGACTTTTTCAAATTCGTGCTGGAAAAGTCTCATGAGAAAATCGACTTCGCTCTTGTCCCTTTTGAAGTTCTCCATTGAGAAAGAGTAGAGTGTAAGCTCTTTAATCCCAAATTCTATTGCCCATTCAAATAATAGCTCTACTTTCTTGGCACCTGCCTCGTGCCCCATCCAGGGCTGAATTCCCGATTTGCGGGCATAACGCCTGTTGCCGTCGAGAATTATCGCAATATGCTTAGGTCCGCCAGCCATGCGGTTCCGCTATTTGCGAGAATATATAAAACTATTGACAAAAATTTAAATAATAGCAGGTATGGCTCAGGGCATGGTAAAAATAGCGCCCTCACTTCTGTCTGCAGACATAGCAAAGCTTGCCGAAGAGATAAAGAAAGTTGAGAAGCACGTTGACATGTTCCATGTTGACGTGATGGACGGGCATTTCGTGCCCAATATAACATACGGTCCGCTTTTTGTGGAGGCGGTGAACAGAATTACAGACCTGCCGATTGAGGCGCACCTCATGATAGAAAACCCTGGAAAATACATAGGGGAATTTGCAAAAGCAGGGGCAGACATCATTACAATTCATCCAGAGGCAGACAAGAACTTTCTCGGAACGTTAAAAAAGATAAGGGCTCTCGGCGTAAAAGCCGGCGTTTCAATAAACCCGCCAACGCCATTCAGCACGATAAAAGACTGCTTTGAGGATATGGATTTCTTCCTTGTTATGAGCGTAAACCCCGGCTTCGCAGGGCAAAAATTCATAGAGAGCGTCCTTCCAAAAATAACCGCTGCGAAAGAAATAATACAGAAGAAGAAGCTTAACATCCCGATTGAGATTGACGGCGGCATAAACGCGGAAACCGGAAAGAGAGCGGTTGAGGCAGGCGTTGACATACTCGTTGCAGGCTCTTACATCTATAAAAGCCACAACGCTGCCAAAGCAATTGCTTCTTTAAGGCGATAATTCTTGAGAAAAAGTAAAAAAAAATAAAAGAAAAACTGCAGGCTTATCTTCCGCCTCTGACCATCTTGGCCCTTGATACGTCACCCTGCTTGTCAATAAAGTAGAGGTAGCCGTTTTCCTTCTTGACGCCAACCTTGGCGACTGTCTCCTGCCTCTGCTTTCCTTTCTTCCTGCCGCCGCGAGCCATCTTGGCCCTGGACACATTACCCTTCTTATCTATGAAGTACAGATATCCCTTTTCCTTCTTCACACCGACTTTTGCTACTTTTTGAGCCATTTTCTTTTTCCCTCCTCACGCTTTTATCGACGTGCTTAAATGACCCGTAAGATAGCTTCTATATAAATGTTATTATTTTTATGACGATGTCAGGAAAATTTCTCGTCTATGGCAGAAAAATATTCTTTGACGCGCTGAATCGTGCTGCTGAGCAGGAACTTCTCGACCTTTTCCTCGAAAGTTTCTGCGAGAGGCATGAATTCAGTTATGCGGTATTTTGTTTTTATCTTTTCAATCAGAAATAGCGCTCGTAATCTTTTAATCTGCCTCCTGATGTTTGATGACGCAACGCCAAGCATCGTAAGCTTGTGCAGCCTGCGGTTTTGCATGACCATCTTTTCAATTTCAGAGCATGCAAAAGCCTTTTTCCTTTTCATGCCCTTAAGAAGCACATGAAAAACGTCGACAACGACATCGCGGGAGTCGCCAGGCTGCAGCAACCCCAAACTGAGGCACAGCTTCTTTACCAGCTCGCGCTCCCTCAAGGCGTATGGCTTTTCGTATTTCCTGAGCGTGATTTCAGAAAGCGGCACATCCCTCGAAATTATCATTATAATCAAACCTTTGGAAAAATTCGTATATATATCTTTCTATTGCTTGAAAGAATTAGTTTTGTTGCAGAAGCTTTAAGAATTGTTTTCAAAAGATTTTTCAAAAATTTTTGCCGCAAAAATATTTTTTTATTCAGCTTTATTCCGTCTATCTATTGCAAAAAATAGAAACCTTTTTATATGAGTATTCACATAAAAATAAGTTGAAAAATCAGACGGAAAAAACTGATACAAACGATGAATGAAAAAGGTGAAAAAAAGCAATGATTGAGTCTTCTGAGAAGATTTCCGATAAAACTTTATCAAAACGCATCAAGTTTGGATTTGGACCCCATCTGGTCCTTGATGGATATGAAGCAGACGAGAAGAGGCTGTCCAATCTTCAGTTTGTTTACGGGTTTCTTGACAAGCTGCCTGATGTAATCGGCATGCGCAAGATAACTCCGCCGTATGTGTTTTATTACGATGGCGGCGCGAAACCTGAAGACGACGGGATAACCGGCTTTGTGATAATCGCCGAGAGCCACATATCAATACACACCTATCCGCGAAAGAGGTTCCTGACAGCTGATGTTTACAGCTGCAAGGAATTTGATGCAGACAGGGCAGCCCAGATTATTGTGGACACTTTCGCTGTCGGCAATTTCAACAAGCGCGTCATAAGGCGCGGGAAGGAGTTCCCGCAGACAACTGAAACAGCGTTTCAGCCTGAGGCAGAGAAGAAAGTGCTTTTTGCCTAAATTGTCGTGCAAATTGCAGAGCACGACAATTTACTGAGCTTTTTCTTTTTTTATTCGTAACATTTAAATAACACCCCAGATGCCTTTCTCGCATGAAATTCGCGCCGCATTTTTCAATACCGAACAACTTCGGGGCAATACCTTACGAGCTGTCCGGGTATGAAACTTCAAGGATAGTCATACTGCCTGTGCCTTATGATGCAACAGCAACATTCAGGCATGGAACGGGAGACGGACCAAGGGCAATAATAAACGCGTCAAAGGTAATGGAGTTCTATGATGATGAGCTTGGAAAGAATTACTCAGAGGGTATCTGCACCCTTGATGAGCTGGAGACGCTTGACAATCCTGCCTTGATGAACAGGAGGGTGTATGAGGCTGCGCAAAAGCTGCTTTCTGACGGAAAAATTCTCGTAATGCTTGGCGGCGAGCATTCAATAACCTCAGGCGCAGTCAAGGCTGTGAAAGAAAAGTACAATGATGTTTCCGTGCTCCACATTGACGCGCACAGCGATTTGAGGGAGGAAAACGCATCTGAGCGGTATAATCACGGCTGCGCAGCAAGGCGCGTTTTGGAAATCTGCCCCGTAGTTGAAGTCGGCATAAGGAGCATGAGCGAAGAGGAAGCAGAGTTTGCAAAAGAAGAGAATGTTCCGATATTCTATGCCCGCGAGATACTTGAAGATGATTCCTGGATGGATGAGGCGATAAGCAAGCTTTCTGAGAGGGTATATGTCACAGTAGACCTTGATGGATTAGACCCCGGCATAATGCCCGCAGTCGGAACTCCTGAGCCCGGGGGCATCTTGTGGTACCAGCTGCTTAAATTCATGAGAAAGCTGGCTGAGAAAAAGAAGGTTGTGGCTTTTGATGTAGTGGAGCTCTGCCCGATTCCAGGCAATGTGGCTCCTGATTTCACAGCAGCAAAACTCGTCTACAAGCTTATAGGCTACTTCTTCAGCCAGGATTAAGAATGCCCCGTTTACGTCGTACCAGCCGGCTTTATTCCGGCTTAAGTAAATTGCCGGGATCTGCAATTTACCCGGCAATTTATTGCCAAACTTGGCTGGCATACGAAAGCTTTATAAACATTTTTCACCAGTTTTTGGTTATGGAGGAAGAAAGAAAAGGCTCTCGGAGGGTTTACGCGCATGCCTGAAGATCCTGAGCCGTTGAAAGGACCGATTGACGTTCGAAAGATGAGAGCTGGAATAAAAAACCTCCCTCCCGGTAAGAGTCCTTTCGATTGGAGAGACTGGCCTTCAAGAATAAAATTCAACGGGATGTTTGACCTTGAAAGCCTGTACAGGTTTATGGCGCATTGGCTGAAGCAGAGAAGGTATGAGCTCCATGAAACGATGTATAAGTTCAAGCCGCCCGAGTTTAACCTCAAGTTCAGAGCTGAAAAGAAAAAGAGCGGCTTTGTGAAGACCATTATTAATGTGGACCTTCACATGTGGGGCGAATACGACATAGAGACGATCGTCAACGGAAAAAAGAAGAAGATGGCCAATGGAAGGATGATTCTCACGATTGACATAGAACTGGAAGCGCCATATGCGAATATGTTCGGCGAGAAGAGATGGAGCCTTCCAATGGAGAGAAAGCTTTTAAGGTTCTTCCAGGAATACGTTATGAAGAGGGACTTTGAGGAGCTTGACTTTGACGTGCTATGGTATGAATTATATCAGTTCCATACTGCAATAAAGGAGCACATGAAGCTGGAAGCGAGAGGCAGCGCATACTAAAATGGCAGAAAGAAGGCTTGTAGTAGACCATATGAAGCTCAATTACGAGGGCTTGTTCAACGTAACCGAGCTTTACATGCTCATAGACAGGTGGCTTCGCGAAAAGGGATTTGACAAAAGGGAGTCAAAAAACCAGGAGCATGTCAGACCAGATGGAAAATATGTTGCGCTTACGCTGCAGCCTTGGAAAAAGATAACAGACTACGCAAGGCATGTCATCAAAATTGACATTAAGATGAATCGCCTCAAGGAAGTGGTTGTGGAGCATGAAGGCAGGAAGTACAAGATGCAGAACGGCGCAGTCACAATAACGTTCGACGGCTACCTTGACACTGACTATGAGGACAGGTGGGAGCAGAAGCCATTCTATTTCTTTTTGAGAACGCTGTTTGACAAATGGGTATACAGGACTTACTCAACAGAATATGAAGAGCTGCTTATTGAGAATGTTACACAGCTTGAGCAGACAATAAAATCATTCCTAAACCTCTATAGGTACAGCTTCGGCGCGCAGTCAAGGCCTGAGCTGTGGAAGCTGTAAAAAAGGCGAAAAATATAAAACTACTGGCAACAACCGCCAATTTTTGGAGTGGCAGTAGCAATTGCAGCGCCTGAAGAGAAAAATGTTTTTTCTGTTCTTGAGGACATAGTCCGGGCTTTGGAGCCATTTTACAAGGGCAAAGGAAAGCTGGTATTTGATCATAAACCTTCATATGACCTATGGCTGGGCTTTTCTGAGCTGCCCTCATATGTTATCAAGCACGTCCGCCGGCAAAAAATCTTGAGATGGACCATAAGGGAGACATCAAGGCTGATTTTAGCAATTTATGATAGGACTTCACAAGAAACACCACACAAGAAAGATTCCTATGATGTAAAATACGGAGAGAACAGGGACCTTGTGAAGCCGATTGCGGATGACTGCGCAGCAAAATTAGGCATCCATCTGGAAGAATATCGATGATTCTATGCGGGGGAAGGGATTTGAACCCCTGAACCCACTAAGGGACAGGATGTCTCGCGCACGAGAATACAGAATTCCTCTGGAATTCTCGTACTTAAGTCCTGCGCATTTGTCCAGGCTCTGCCACCCCCGCGCAACAGAATAATACTTTGGCTGAGCATAAAAATCTGTCGGATTTGGGCTGGCACGTTAAGAAAACTTTAAAAACCACCATAGATGGCTTCTCATAGTCGCCTCCTTAGCGCAGCCGGTAGCGCGCGTCCTTGGTAAGGACGAGGTCCCGAGTTCAAGTCTCGGAGGAGGCTTTAGGCATATGTTAGCGAGATTGTTTTTATATTGGACTACATTTCTAAGCTCTTATGAGCCTGCAACAGGGCCAAACTAAGCCTGTTGCCAGCAGATTCTCTGAGGAATAAAAAAATGATAAAAGCAGTCATCTTTGATCTGGGTAGCGTATATTTCATAAACGGAACAAAGAAGCTTATAGAGACCATAAGCAAAAAATATTTCGTTTTCCCTGCAGAAGTCGCGAACATTATAGACGGTGGCATTGGCGCAAAGTACAGGGCATCTGAGATTGGCGATAAAGAATTTTGGAACTATGTGAAAAGTCAACTGCCGCTGAAAGAAACCACCGATAAGCTGAAGCAGATATTGTTTGAGGGATATGGGCCAATAGAAGGCACAATCAGCTTGGTTAATAGGCTTGGCAAAAAATACAGGGTTGCGTTCCTATCCGACAATGTGAAGGAAAGAGCAGATTATCTTGAAGAAAACTTTCATTTCCGCCAGAATTTTGAAACCGGCATATTCTCGCATCAGGTTGGAGTTAGAAAGCCGGACAAAAGAATTTATGATGCAGTTTTGAAGAAGCTCAATCTCAATCCAGAAGAGTGCGTATTCATAGATGACAAAGAAAGCTCATTAAAGCCGGCTTTGGAGCTCGGCATGAAGACTATTCTTTTCGCCAGCGCTGAAGAAACTGAGGAAGCTCTTAAGAAGCTTGGGTTGGAGTTTTAAGTACTTCTTTAACATTCTTATGGACAGACAAAATTCGTTGCAAACATGTTCTCTGTTATAGTTCACTAGGAACTTATTACTTGCCTGCTTTCTCAGGGGAGGCTTTGGTTCTTTTTAATGCAGGCAACCTTATATAGACTGCACAACACCAACATTTTGAAATGAAAAATTACCAGAATATGGTCAATGATGTCATAAAAGAGGCCGATATTCTCCTTCTGCTCCTTGATGCGCGGTTTGTGGAAGAGACAATGCATGTGGGGATCGAAAACAAGGCAAAGAGGGAGAATAAACCACTGATTTATGTGATAACTAAGTCTGACCTTGTTGACACATCGCAGGCAGCTTATAAGAAACTTAATCATCCTTGTGTTTTTGTATCAGCTAAGATGCATCAGGGCTTAGGCCTGCTGAGACAGGCCATTTTAGTCGAAGCACAGAGGAATCACCTGGACAATCCAATAGTCGGAGTTCTTGGCTATCCTAATGTTGGAAAGAGCAGCCTGATTAATGCCTTGAAAGGTCATCAATCAGCTTCTACGAGCTGTGAAAGCGGCCATACCCGCCACATCCAGAAAATCAAGATCGACAATAGGATAACCCTTCTTGATGCCCCAGGAACGATTCCCTACACGGAGAAGAATAAGAATACGCATGCCATGATTGGCGCAATCGACTTCAACAAGGCAGAGGAGCCGGATTTGGTTGTCATGGAACTTATGCTGAAATTCCCGGGCAGGATAGAAGCATATTACGATGTAGGAACAGATGCGGATGATGAGCAAAGGATTCTTGACATCGGCAAGAAAAATAACATTCTGAAGAAGGGCGGTGAGCCGGATTTATTAAGGACATCTCGGGTGATATTAAAGGATTGGCAAATGGGCAAAATATCAGAGCTGATTTAAAGAAAAGCCCAAAGTTAATAACCAGCAGCCGATTCTTCGCTTAAATGAAAAAAGTATTATGCATATATCCTCCATTTTGCTCACCAGTAAGCCCTTCTTACAGCGTTACCTATTTAGCGCAATTCCTGCAGGCAAATGCACTTGACTTCTGCATTTCTATCCTTGACCTGAATGCGATAACCCATTACGAGCAATTCAAAGCAGAGTATGCCAAAGTCAAATCTGCTCTTGAAATGCTTGATTTAAAGGAATATGCAAAGGAAGCACACGAACTCAAGATTAAAATTGAGGAATTCTCAAAATCAGAAAACCGCAAAATTAGGATTGCGCAAAAAAGCCCTGTTCTGCAATTCTGCCTTGACAAAATAGCCTCAAGTGCGCCGGATATTGTGCTAATGAGCGTAGTCTACAACAGCCAGGATTTTTTCTCCCTGCAACTGGCAAGAGAACTCAAGAAATTAGGCATTCAGGTCATAGTAGGCGGACCGGCCGTAACTGCACAGCTAAAGGAGGCAGCCACCTATCTTCCAAATGAATTTGCACTGCTGGAGCATTTGATTGGCCATAAAGCCGGCCACAGCGCACTGGTCGCGCGCAGAATCTTGGATTATTCAGTCTATGATTTTTCAATTTATCTGACATCGCAAAAGGTCATATGCTTAAAGACAACCAGCTGCTGCTATTATCAAAGATGCACATTCTGCACGCACCATAATTTCGGCAAGTATGTGGAATATGATCTGGAGGATATAAAAAAATCAATCATCCTTTCTGAATCAAAGCTTGTTTTTTTCACTGATGACATGATTCACAAGAAAAGGCTTTTGGAGTTGGCCAAAATAACTAAAGAATTGCAAATAGACTGGATGTGCCAGCTAAGGCCGATGAAGGAACTCGATGAAGAGACCTTTAAAATATTGCACGATTCTGGACTCAAGGTCGTGCTTTTGGGAGTTGAGTCAGGCAATAACAGAATATTATCCCTGATGGATAAGGGAACAAACACTGCCCATGTTGAATTGGTGCTGCAGGCAAGCAAGAAAGCCGGCATAACAACTGTCACATACATCATCTTTGGTTTCCCAACAGAGACAAAGGAAGAATTCATTGATACAATAAGACTGCTCAAACGCAATATTGATTCGATTGACCTGATTTCCACCTCAGTTTTTGGTCTCCAGGAAGGCTCTATTGTGTCAAGGGACCCAAAAAAGTTTTCAATAGCCCACGTAGAACGAGAAAATAGGGCAATGCTGCCAGACAAGATAACCTATGGCATAAACATCGGCCTGCATAAGGATGATGCCAGGCAAATGAAACAGAGATATGCAAAAACCCTAAATTCAATAAACAAATTCCCGCGAGAGATGAACGTCTATCGGGAACACATGCTATATTTTGTATCAAAGAATAAGTGACCAAATATTTCGATTTCTTAACTTCGCGATAACTCATTCATTCAAAGCATTTTTAAAATAAATGCCACATTACAATTTTATGGTAGAATTCAATGCAGACGGCAGCCTTAAATTGCCTTCATGCATGGCCAAGGACAAGGAAGAGACAAAGCGCAAATTAAAATCCACAAAATGCATCATGATTAAACAGGAAGTTGTAAATTTCACAGCGCCAAAAAAATGCGTTCTTCATCTCCAACTTTCTGAAGCATTGGCTGACAACAGATTTGTTTTTGCAATACATCAAGAATTCGGCGATAAAGCCTCAGTGCCAACTAAGCTGATAAAAATTAATGAAAAAGAGTTTGATATTGAAATCGGGACCGATTTCAAAAGATGTTCAGACTGCACGAATCTAATCCGTAAGTACAAGGAATTCCTCTATGACAATGCAATCGTAAAAAAAGGGAATTGCACTTACGAAGGCCAGGGAAACAAGGAATTTTGCTATGAGGACTTTTTTGAATAATATTTTCTGACTGTTGGGCAGAGAAGCCAAGTTTGTCAGGAAAATCTGTCTTGTATATCAGGGAATTTCCCTCTTCGTTTATAAGCGATTACGAAAATTGAGCATCATTGGACGTTATGTCAATGCGAAGAGGGGGTTGAATTCATACAATCTTGAGAGTCTCGGAGGAGGCTGTTTTTCATAGTCCTATTTTCTGCCTGTTTGTCGAATGTTTAAATATTCGGCAAAACACAACACAAACAGGTGAGAAACAATGGTTGGAGACCTTAAAAACAAAGGGAAATATTTATAAGCATATCATTTATACAGTCAGAAATTTGCAGCAGGTGTTGCGAAAAAGTGACATTTTGAGTTGATTGGGGGTATGAACGTCATTGGAAAGTCCTGACATAATCTTGGTTTTTCCGCATGGGGGAGAAACTCTCAAAGTGATTTATTTCCCTCCACATGCTTTGCTAGCTTTAGCGGCAGATCTGATTGATGATTTTAAAGTGAGAATTATCGATGAAAGGGTTAATCCAAATTCTAAGGCCGAGCTGGAATCATACATAAAGGCCAAACCTACCTGTATAGCGGTATCTGTGCTCACAGGGCAGCCGATAAAGTACGCCATAGACACATCAAGATATATAAGGTCGTTGGCAGGAAAATCAATCCCCATCGTGTGGGGTGGCGTTCATCCCACGATGTTCGCGGACCAAACCTTGGACAACGAGAATGTTGATATTATTGTAAGGGGAGATGGGGAAGTAACATTTAAAAGACTAATCAAGGCCCTAAAATCCGGTGTTGACTTAAGTACAGTCAACGGCATTTCGTTTAAGGACAAGACCGGAAGGAAAATACACAATCCCGACCAGGACGTCTTTAATTTGTCTGAATTAAAGCCTGTGCCGTGGCATCTCATTAATGTTGAAGATTACATCGACAACGGCTCGATGTTTTTTCCCGGAAATCCTGATATCAAGAGAATGCTGGACATCGGCATAACAAGCCGAGGATGCCCGCACAGGTGCGGGTTTTGCTACAATTCTGTTTTTAACAAAAAGGGCTGGAGGGCCATGTCTGCAGAGAAATCCTTTGAAGCTATTAAGCAATGTGTTGATGATTTCAAACTGGATGCATATATGGTCCATGATGACAACTATTTTGTTGATCCCAAAAGAGTGGAAGATATAGCTGATTTGATGCTGAAAAACAACATGGATGTCAAATGGAGCGCTATGGGCATAACAGTTTTCAGTTACATCCGCATGAAAAATGAGCTGAAGGAAAAAATTGTGAAAACCGGATGTTCCTCTTTCAGGTTCGGGATAGAGTCCGGAAATCCGAGGATAATCAAGCTTATGAACAAACCGCTTACTGTTGAAGAGGTATATGCGGTCAACAGGGATACCAAGAAATTCGGGATAAGCCCAAATTATTCCTGGATGATTGGGTTTCCAACTGAGACCAAGGAAGAAATCCTTGATACCTGGAGACTCATGGTCAATTTGAAAAAAGAAAACAAGGATGCACAAAATCATTCGATTTCCGTATATACGCCCTATCCGGGAACACCATTGTACGAATTGGCAAAGCAACAAGGCTTTACGCCTCCTGATAAGCTTGAAGGGTGGATATATATGTACTGGGGCAGCAAATTTTTCGATAAAAGCCTCGCAAATGTGCCTAAATCGTTTATAGATAATGTTCAGGACCTGTCATATTTGAACTCTGACTGGTTTAAGTACACGGCCCCAAAATGGCTGAAGGTGGCACTATTCCCGGCTATGACGTGGCTTAAATTCAGATGGGAGCACCAACATTACTCGTACATTCCCGAACTTGCCGTATACCGATCATTAAGGAGACGCTTTTCAAAAAACGCCTTCATTCCTGAATTAAGAATTTACCGAAAATTGAAATCGCTTCTGAAACAATAATCTCCGTAACCCCAGAGGGGACACTTTTTTCAAAAGCTATTTATAACAAATATACCTATACTGAAAGGGGTATATCTCGGAGGAGGCTCTCCTA
>JAZDGJ010000057.1:0-10341 GCA_043807015.1 Candidatus Woesearchaeota archaeon
GCCAGGAAGCGTCCTGAAAACTGCGCCAGCTGCGAAAGCGCCTGCAGAAACATAAAGAAGCCTTCTGAAGAGCTTTTTACGGCTCTTCCTCTCTTTTCCAAAGTCAGCAGCCTTCTCCGCATCTAAGAGTATCTGCTCCAGGGCCCCCATTAGGTAGGGGTATAACTGCGGGATTCTTATTTTTAGCCATAATATTTAAATAGGGTTATTCCCAAGGGAGACATATGAAAAAAAGAGGAGCGGACATGATGTCAATTGTCAGGCTTATTGTGGTTATTGTCTTCATCATTTTCGTCCTTTGGCTCTTCTCAAGAATGACGTGTAGGTTGATACCAAATGTTCCATGTCTCGGGTAAAAAAGCATTCAGCGTTGCACCGATAGCAATCATAATTGCAGTCGTATTGCTGATATTTTATCTCTATTTTGGAGGCGCGGCTTATTCAACTATAAATGAAGAACTCCCAAGAGAAACCTGCAGGCAAAGCGTTGTGCTCCACGCAAGCACAAAAACTACGATTACTGATAGTCCTTTTCCGATCAATTGCGATACACAGTTTATTGACATAACGGAGAAGGGAATTTTCAAGAACACAGACCAAGTCATTACATCAGAATCAGAAATGACGCAGGATACTGTCAATCGTGCCATAGCCAACGAGATGTATGACTGCTGGTACCAGTTCCTGCAAGGCAACCAGGAAGTGTTTTACAGATCGTGGTCAATTAAAATTAATGATGACTGGACAACAGAATGTATGATTTGCTCTGAGATTTCCATTAGTCAGGAGGCTGCGGACAAGATTGGCAAACGTAATTCTGGTGATTTCATCCAATGGATGAAAGATACCACAATCCAGCAGTACACTTCTGGCAGCGGCACCAGTGACATGAACTATTATGATTACCTTGGAAGAGCTTCCCCCACTCCGATGACATACGAAGAGCTAGTCAGAGCAATAGACTCGAAGGAGAAAGAATTAAACATTCCATTTTTATCCCTCAGTTTAAGCGTTTTTAACCCTGTGCAATTCGTACCAGTACCTTATCCGGGCGATTATGCTGTAGTTTTCAAGTCACTGACTCCTTTAAGACTTACAGTAGGAGTTGAGTATCTAGCAGCAGTTCATCTTATTCGAAAACAAGATGTGGGAAAATTATCATGCAAAAATCTCTACTGAAAAAGAAAGGCTTTGACATAAATTCTGAAGGGTTGAAGCTGCTAATCCTCGCAGTATTTTTATTAATAATAATGCTGTATGTTACTAGCAGTATCAACCGCGGTGCTGAGAAAAATGCTGACAACAATGCCTGTAAGACAAGCGTTATTGAAAATTCTCAGGCAAGGATAATGAATCTCATGGGAAATGAAGAGTGGTCCTCTGAAATAAAATGCCCAGTTCAGGAAATCACAATAGACGAAAGCGATGACGAGAAGATAATGGAGCAGACTGCAGAGGCAATGTATACTTGCTGGGACAACTTCGGGAAGGGTGAGCTGAACATTTTTCCAACAGTGAAGGGTGCCCAAGATGTTTTCTGTGCCATATGCAGCGAAATAACTTACACCAAGAACGACAAAAGCATTCCTGAATTCACGCAATATCTGATGGACAACAACCCACCATACAGCAAGGACTCCTATTATAAAGAATTCACGGCCAGGCTGCCAACAGAGGAGGAGACTAAGGAGCTTTCAGCTAACATATATGACGTGAACAGCATCACCATTGACACAAAAAACAAATACGCTGTGCTTTTTGTTTATGCTAAAAATGTCGATCCTTATGATAGAATGGTCAAGTTAGCGCGTATTTCCGGCGGCGTAGTACTGGCGGGAAGTGTATGGGCGTTATCTGGATTCTTCACCGGAGGCACAAGTTGGGTTTTAGGAATTGGCTTTGTAACAAAAGTCATTGTAGGAGGTACAGTAATCGGAGGCAGCTACGGCTTTTTCACAGGTCCAAGTTTGAAATCAGATTGGCACGCTGGCGTGCAACTTGTGCCGAGGGTTCAAGGTGTGCTGGACGGTCTTCAATGCACAAAGCTCGGCGTAAAACCGTAAGGAAAGTTGCCTAATAGCATTATAATCAGAACTATTTAAGCAAATTATCGCTTCAAGCTGCTATGCATTTCCCTAACCAAGTAGTTGAAGCCTGTCTGCAACTCCTTCCTTAACTTGGCATCGGTATTTTGATTAGGCTCAGGGTATCTGTTATAGGACACATCCCTCCCTTGTTCCCTAATTCTGCCAGTATCAATTTCCGCGTCTAAAGGTTCAGAGTTCCTTTGGCTTCCAGAGCCCGAGTCCACGACAGATATTAATTTTTTTCCGTCGTCACTGGAAACCAGAAAAGCATCTGGATTTCCACTTTCAAAATCAAAATGTAAGGATAAAATGTGACGTATGCCGTCCTCTGTATACTCGGCTTCTGCGATTTTAGTGCCATTGGTCCTATAGTCTACATTCAACCCCGGGATTTGCGGCTTTTGCTGAATCAAGTTGATTAACTCATACTCCATAGCCTTAGTTGCAGAATAATCCGCAGAAGAGTCCGCAGGCTTATGAGAGCACCCCGAAAGAGTGCCGAGAGCAATGCCCGTAGCAGCGGCAATCCTAATTGCTGTTTTATTATTCCTAATAGCACTTTTTACAACATCACTTATTGTCATAACCTACCCAAAACGGTGCAAGTATAAAAACCTTTCGGTTTTTACCACCACTAAGTAACAAAATACTTCTGGTTTTTGAGTAAAAACTTCTAAACATCTGGCTGCACAATATTTAAATAGGGCTGTTCCCAAGAAAGCAATATGGCTAAAAGAGGGATTACTTGGAGCGCTCTTGGTTGGGTGATAATAGGAGTGCTTTTCCTTTTGGTTATACTGTTTGTCATCATGCTCTCGTCCGGCAAATTGAACTCGTTGGTTGACGTCGCCAAATCCTTGCTGAGGTTCGGAGGCTGAACATGGTTGCATTTAGAGAGCTAATATTAGCAATAATGGCTGTTGTTGTGGTTTTATTTTTCGTTGTACTTGCCCCAGCTGTGCCTGCAAAAGCCTATGGCGCAATATCGGTCGTTGACGCGTGGCTTGCAGACCGCGGGCTTGACTTGGGGCTGATAGCGCGGGCTACTGGTTTCAATGCAGAAGTGCAGCCTGATGACCCATACAAAGTGGTTCTCGGCTGGAAGCCAAAAAACGCAGAGGACATCTCAGGTTATCGTGTTGATAGCAAATACGGCAAATACCCTGTTGAAGATAAAGATTTACTCGCAATGCCCGGGCTAGACATAACGAGTTGTACTGGTGATCTTCCTTCCTGCGGCTGTAACCTATTTGCAGCATCTAACTGCGAAATAACCAAACAGACGGGCGGGCAGTATCAGTTCACGCTAAACCTGATGAAAGACACTAAGGTGCTTACTTCCCCCCCTCCTATTGGGCTGAAGTTCTACACAGATGAGTATCTTCAGAGTCTCGACAAAGAGGGTATCCCTGGTACAATGATGCCACCCACATACCTTGGTTCACCAGAGCGTGATAAGGACTATAAGTCAAACGTGAATCTCTGCAAATTTAGGTGGATATGGAGCACAGCTTCTATGGCTTGGCAAAATGCAGAACCGGGTGGTAGTTTGGTTGATTTAAATAAAGGTGCTTTGTCTACTACAGCCGATAACACAATGAAGAGCGTTCTTGAAGCTAATGAGTTCAAGTTTGCGGAACTTCCTCCGCGGGTTGGCTTTATTAGCAGAGCAGCTTACACTTACACTAATAGAAACGGCCAAAATTGCGTAATAAATATGGAAGATCTCCCGCTTACTGAGGCTAACATAATTCCTACTGATGAGGAATACGAGGCAAATTGCCGTAGTGACGAACTGACTGCTGTGATTAACAGAATTTACGGTAGTACACTTCCTGGATTAACCGAGATTGATCCCAGTACAGGTGCTCCCTACGCTAATACAGCACTGCCATATGCAATGTTCTTGATTCGGATTGCGTCAACAACCGGAGCTGGAACGACCACTGCGCAAGCAGGAGCTGCTAGGTCGTGGGCTGCAGATAATTATGCTGCTTGCACTGAAAATGTTAAGGAAATACTTGATAGTGAAGGCTGGCAGCCGGTGGGAGATTTCCGGAATCTAAGAAGTGACGCTTTAATAGGAATAGGAGAGATTTACTCTCTTTTAAGATACAAATAGCCAGCATAATCGTCAAAAAAGAAGAGGAGTGACCCATGAACAAAAAAGCAGAAGGATTGTCAACTAACGTGATAGTTATCGCCATTCTTGCGCTTATTGTGCTACTGGTTGTGGTGCTGGTTTTCAGCGGTCTGATGCAAAAGGTTATCCCAGGAATTGACCAGGTAGACTGCAATAAGAAAGGCGGTGAGTGCAAAGCTTCAGCACGTGACTGCACTGACGGAATGCCGGCGTATGGAATGGGCTGTAAGGACCCTAAACCTTACTGCTGCTATCCCAAGCCTGCGGAAGAGTAAATTGTTGCTATGAAAAAAAGAAAAGGTGATGTTGCGCTTCAGCAATCTATTATAAACATAGCTCTGCTTATTGTGGCTGTTCTGATGATTCTGCTGGCGGTCTGGTTTGTGCGTAATGCTCTGTCAAAAAACGAGTCGCTTGGACAAAAAGCAACTTTCGACAAGTTCATTCAACAGCTTAAGGGTATCGAGAAGACTTGGCCCAGTGACAAAACCAAAGTATCTAGCAGCGTGATTCTTCAGATAGACAAGGGTTTTCGCATTTACGGTTTTAGCGAAGCTGACGCTGGCGTGAAGAAGTTGGAAAGGGGCGTAGATATCCCCGAACCTCCTGAATGCGGACCAATTGCTGGGGCTCGTTGCTTTTGCATATGCAATGATGAAAATGACCCTAAGAAAATAAAATGCTTAGACTGCAGAATCATGGACGAGAGCAATGTAAATGAGTATCTTTCCGTTCCAGGAATGTATAACAACATAGGCTGGCGTTCGGGCGAGGAAGATGAGGATGGTAATAAATACGAATATTTTGCTCTGAAGGGTGACGGCTGGCGTGTCCGGACTGTATGGTTCACGTTTGAGAGATTGGACGACGGGAGAAAGCGTTTGATTTTCAGCGACAAGCGAGTTAGTTAAAATCCAAATAATTGGGAAATTTAATGATGTTGAAGTCAATTAGGGGAAAAAGAGGTACTGATAATATCCTTATCTTCAGGGTAATTTGCGTAGTGCTTGCTGTCGCCTTATTCATCGTGACCCTTAGTTTTGCTATGGATGTGGCAAAGGGCACCTTGCTTGAGAAGAACTACAAAGCGAAGGATATTGCGCTTCTGATAACAACCCTTTATGCAAGCCCGGGGGTTACGAGCTATGAGTATCCGTTGAGCGGCGATTTCACTTTAAAGATAGGAAATGGGCAGGTCAGCGTAGATGATCCAAAAGGCGAGTTCGTCTACTGGTATTCCAAGCCTGCAGACATGGACGACATTAAAGTAACTGCGAAGGGGAGCATCCCCATAGAGAAAGAATGCATAGGGGAAGAATGCATAGGAGAAGAAGGCCCCACTGTTTACTCGATAACGGATCTTGATGGCAAGAAAATACTTTTCAAGAAAGACACGGAGCTAACGGCAGAGGTTATGCTGAAATGAACAAGAAAGGCTATGAGTTTTTTGAAATCCCGATGTGGCTGATAAGGATGTTTTACGCAATAATTGTAATGGTCACAGTGATATTCATAGTTAGTTACTTTATCGTTTTGGAAGTGAATGTCGAGCGCGTTGAAAGTTATGTCGCGGCAGGTATGCTTTATTATTCACCCCCCGCAGGGGCAGGCACACTTTTTCCTTCTCCCGGTGGGCTTGCGTACTATGACGTAGAACTTGAAAGAGTACTGCCTGGAGTGGTTGATGTTAGCTATCTCACTCCAGAACTTCAGGGAATTAAGCTTGGGAATGCGAATATCATTGGCGCGCGCGTAAATGTCAGTGACAAAACAACAAGTACCGACAAAATAGCAGTTTTGAACCCAGACGTTTTTGAGAGGCTTAATTGGCTTGCAGAAGCCGGCTTGACATCTGAGAAGGGCGGACCTGATAAAGTCGTCCTTTATCACAAGGTTTTGTTGATAGATGGTGCGAGCAGCGCGAGTAATACAATGAAAATTGAGGCCGTAACTATAGACTCATGAAAAAAGGACTTTTTGACATCGAGGACTTTGCATGGTTTTTTGGATTCATGTTTTTGTTGATACTGATAGTCATAGCGCTTTCTTTTCCAGGTATCAAAGCTCATATGCCACAGCGCATGGGCGATTTGGGCAATGAGCTTGAGAAGTCAATCGCGATGCAGGAGCTAAGCGGCTATCTCAGCACAAAAATGCCTCCTTATGCAGAGCTGGAAAAAGCTATAGACGCTACAGATCTAAAAGATGTGAAGAATCTTGATCTGGGCAAGGCCATGGAGTATCTGAAAGATAAAAAAGCTTACTACGAAGGCAAGACGTTTGCAGAGTTTATAGGATTCTTGAAGTATAATCTGCCTTATGGGATTGATAAGCTTGCGAATGATAGAGATCCTTACGCTGATGCCTCCTCACTATTCTCAATAGTGACGATAGCGATGTTCACAGAGTCTTTGTGCAGGTACCCTGGAACTAACAGCGTTAAATGTATTCAAGACGTATATGGCGCCCCGGACTTGAAGGTGCAATTTTCAGTAGACGCCAAAACAAAGCTTTCTGAAATTGAAGATGAATACTTTGATTTGAATGGCGCCAAGTATGCGGCTCCTTGGGGCTATTTGTTTGATGTTTATCAATACATACCCATGCCGAATGGAGAAATGATGGTTGTGAGATACTCAAAGAGAGTAGAGGTACAGGAAGAATGAAAAAAGCCTCATTCTTTGTTCCGGCAACCACGATTTTCGTAGCCATAACGCTGATTACGGCCATCGTCTTGCTTCAGATAAAGGCAGATGACGCGCTGAAGATACCAATCGGCGCGCGTCAGTTCACGCTTTTCTCAACATACCAAAGGGCAGAAAACGCAATGGACTACGTGGAAGTGTCTTCAAAGTACGCGATGGAGAGCACCATTTTTGCTCTTGCAAATAACAGCGGCTTTTATGGCGAATCAAAATGCGGGAGATTTGGAAGCTTTAACTCATGGGGATGGAACAGCGAATGCTATCCGATCATCAGATCAAATTTCTCGTCGTTTTTCAACCAGATCCTGAACTATACCTATCTTACTAAGCATGATGATGAAATGACTTCTGAGGGAAAAAAAGGGCTGAATCTCTCAAAGCTTTATAATTCTACGCAAGATGATATAATCTCATTAATAGGATTTGACGGGCAGACGCGTCTGGCAATGAAACAGCTGGGACCTCGCTTAAACATAAGTTTTGCCTTTAAGGAAGAGCAAATAAATCATTCCATAAAGTTTAGTTTCAGGCAGTCAACAGAGCCAGACATCATTGCAATAACAGGATACGTGAAAGACAAGGCCGGCACACTATATCCTGCCGTAGCTACAAGAAGACAAAATGACCCTCTTGAGGATATTTTTGATGGCAAAACCTACAAGTGGTACAACGGCGGCTGCGTTAACGACCAGGCAGAAAAATTCTTTAAGTTCGTTGAGGCGTTCCAAGACTGCGCTGAGAGGATTGTTGATGGCTTTGCAGATGAATATGGGCAGTGGAAGGCAAAGTGTGACTCATATGACCTTAGTCAGATAGAGACGGGCTATTCCTATGTAATACTGCCTGAACCTGATAAAGGGAGAACACGGCTTGCCCTCAAGAAGGATGGCAAGGAACTCTGGGGAACCTATGTTTACAGTAACTTCGCCTTTGCATACAGGTATACCTGCCCTAATGGCAAGGCAGACTGCGCTGGACCTAGACCGAGGGAGTGCAATAATGACCTTACTAATGATGAGGTTAATTGCAAGATGTGTGGGAATATAATTTGGGACAGTTATACCCCCCGTCATAGCTGCGTCGATGGAACGGCGGACTGTGTTCCGGCGGATCTATTTGGTGCTGAATGCAGCATAGGCGACACGGAACCTTGCACTTACGTTTGCGATTGTGATTGCTGTGATCCGACCTGCTATTCTTGCGGCGTGGATAATGACTGCGGTGATTATTGTGGTGATTGTCCGTGCGACCCGACCTGTTATAGTTGCGGGGACGACGTATACAATGACTGCGGTGATCCCTGCTCTTGTTCACTTCCCCCTCCGCCACCACCTCCTCCGCCATATAGTTCTCCTCCCGGTCCTTTTTGTAGCTGCACAGGTATTTGCCTTGCTCCGGATACGTGCGGTGCTGGTTCATGTTATGAGTGTTAGTTTGTGTCGCGAGGATGATAATATGAAAAAAACCAAGTTCAGCGGGTTTATCCTGATTTGCATTTTTATACTATTCAGTCTGCCAGGTGCGGTTAATCCCCTTACCTGTGACCCGGGATGCACTCCGATCGATTGCAATGGTGAAGAAGTGTGCATGTTTGCTAGCTGCTCATTCAGCAACAACTGTCCTGATGGAGATGTAGGCGTTGTGCCCGATCCTGTAACTGATTATCCAAAATATTCTTACGACTTTGCAGAGCCTTATTCTCAGCAGATTGAGCTCAAGCGGAACAGCTGCAGTGATGACCCCACCAGAAAATTCAAATGTTCAGGCACGAATATTCAGCTTGTCAAGTTTATTGACAGAAATGCTAACAACTATGTTGGCTTGCTTGAGATAAACAGCGAGAGTGTAGATAAAAATATTTTCGCGGACGGGGAAAAAACCGGAAATACGCTTCTAAAGTGGTCTGAGTTGGGTGAGAAAAAGACCTACCGCTTCTGTGTTGAGTCAAAAGACCAGTATTTGGTTTACAAGGAGAGCGCTGACTCGCTCTTAAAAGACTCAGAGCCGAACGAGGATACAATCTTAGCGCCTTTGAGGTTTAAGTTCGCTATAAAGGTGCTTCCGTAATTATTCAGAATTAAGCTTCCCCTTTAATTTTGAGGTATTGCTTTGGAGTCAGCTTAACGCTTTTGGCACTCTGCATTGCACTGTTTATCAGGATGTTCTGCTGCCTGCTCCATTCCTCATCAGGATGGGTTCTGACGTATTCGGCCCAGTATTTGACAAAATTCATCCTTTCTTCCTTATTATCCCTGCCCGGCTTAAGATGCTTCATATGCGCAGCTCCCTCTTCAGCGCCTCAAGTTTTTCAAGGTCAAGATGCTCTTTAAATAATTTTTCCAGGTGCGCTGCATCCTCCATGTCCTTTTCTGACTTCAGGCAGTATTTTTTGTATGCGATTTGCCGCTCTGGCGAGGATATCTTAATGCTTCCTTCCGCAGTTACTACGGTTAATACATCATTCAAAGCAGCGATTGCCCCCAGCTTAATGGCAAACTTCACTTCAAAGTTGGGAATGCTTTCGCCTTTCTCGGCAAATCTCACCGCTAGCCCGTCTACCAGATAACTGTAAATTTCATCTGCATTTTCGGCATTCAGGCACCAGTAGCCCTTGCTTTTTAAGTTGCTGTAGAGTGCAGAAAATCTTCCTTTGTCCAGCTTTGGAATGAAAATGTCAACGTCTTCTGTTGTCCTTGACCTGCCAAAAAGTATTGCGACATACCCGCTGACAATCACGTAGTTAGTGTGCGTCTCCAGTATCTTCACAAATTTCAGCACAAACCTGTCAAGGTCGTTAAGGATTCTGTCCAGCCGGATTGTATTTTTGCCAACAAACTTCATGTGGAGATGGTCAGAAGCGGAGAATATAAATGTTACGTGACTGCTTCTAGGAATATTCCGCCCTGAATCGGCAGCTTGCGCAAAATATTTATAGTGTCTTTGGTGCTTGCCAGCTATGATTAAGATTCCTTATGAGGCTATTCTCGCTACAATCCAGGAAAGAAGCGGCTTGGCAAAGGAGCAGATAGAGGCCAGGGTGAAGGAAAAGCTTGATTTGCTCTCTGGGCTCGTCAGCAAGGAAGGAGCAGCCCACATCGTTGCCAATGAGCTTGGAATAAGCCTTGTGACAAAGACCTCTGGCAAGATGCAGATTTCAAAGCTTCTCAATGGCATGCGCGACGTAAGCATTCTCGGCAAAGTAGTGCAGGTTTATGAGGCGAAGAATTTTGAGAAGAGCGGCAAATCAGGCAGCGTTGGCTCTTTCATTGCTGGAGATGAGACAGGCACAATAAGGGTCGTGCTCTGGAATGAGCAGGCAAAAAGGCTTGCAGAGCTGAAAAAGGGCGATGTTGTAAGGATAGAGAGCGGCTACGTTCGCCCAAGGCAGGATGGGGTGGAGCTTCAT
>JAZDGJ010000058.1:0-7875 GCA_043807015.1 Candidatus Woesearchaeota archaeon
TAATCCCCCCATAATTTCGACATCTTGGGGTCTGTATGGGCATCAGCCACCTCAGCATGACCCTCCAATGATTTCAGCTCCGTTGCGTCAGGCATGAGTGCAGCTAATCAGGGATGTTTTTTAAAGGTTGCTTAAAGAAGACTGCTATATGGCTGGCTTTTTTCCGTTGAGAGCGCCTTCTATTTTCGCTGCATAAAAGCCCAGCATTGCTTTTTGCTCATTCCTGTTGCCATCATATTGGGTGCCAAGCCGCGACAAGGCTCCACGCCGGACAAGAGCCTCTGCAGCATTATAGACAGATTCCTGCAAGTCAGAAGTGCCGTTCAAATCAGGAGCAATGCAAAGGTTATTTTCTTTTGCATGCACCAAAATATCATTAACCGGACTTAATATTTGCCCAATAGTGAAGTTCTCCATGCCTGAGCTTTTAACTGCTGAAGCCAGGACATAGGTCGGTGTCAAAGTGACCAGTCTGCTTATTCTGTAAGTGATTTCCTGCTCCACCGCTGTTAGCTCTTTTTTCGATGCACCCCTATAAGGGCTTGCTCGTATTGGAACTCCAAAGGAGATATAAACCGGTCCGCCTTCTGTACCCTCTACGGCAAACATTGCCTCAAAGGAAGAACCTCCTCTGCCGTGCTCATGAGTGGCAAGCTGGTGATCGTCAGGGATTATATAGTGCGACTGGGCTAGAGGCACGATATATTCTGCATTGTTCAAGAATGCCCTAGTCATTATTGAATTCAGAGCCTCGGTTTTATCCCCTTTGTCCCTGCCCTTCCCCCTGAATATTGTGATTAGGGATTTTTTGGAAAGCAGTTCAGCGAGAATTGCATCCAGTACGCTGGCGTATAATACTCCGTCTTCTCTTCCTGTTGGCAGCTGCCTTTCAATAAAGATTGCTCCTGAGCCGGTCACAAGTGGTTTAAGCCACGCCCTCGTAGTCGGGTTCTCGGCATTTACAACATTCTTCCCTGCTATGAAATACATCCTGTTTTCCAGACCAAGCTGCGAATATACGACTTTCAAGACAGGAATGTTTGCATAGGAGGGGTGGTCTGCTATTATCACAACGCTGCCGCGGTTCAAAATATCAGCAACTGTCGCGTTTTCATCGACCAACTGCTCAAGCCCTCTCACAGCTATGCCGGAAAAGGTTCTTCCAACGAAATCCTTGGCAATCTCTGTACCCTTTGCAAGCATTGACGGCTCTATGGTGCCTGCCATGGCCTCACAGTATTTGCGGGCTTTGTCATTCAGGCGCTCTACTTCGGCGTCACCAACCGCCTCTGGGACACTCTCCAGATGGCGCCCATTGTATGATACAATACGCGCAATAGTCTTTCGAACATCGGGGGCATTCAGAACCTTTTGCCCAATGTCATCATTTGATTTTTCCAGCTCAGAGCCAAAAACATCCATAGAATTTTGAGAAATGAGGGTTAGTTAATAAATTTATTTCCTTTTTCCCTTGGCAAGCTCTTCAGGGAACCAGGGGGTGATTGAGAGCACCGCGGATATGAACATTATTGCGAAGACAAAGGAGAATGCGAAGCCAAAGCTCAAGTCAAGCCTTCCTGAAACAGTGTAAACTGTAGATATGATGAAGCCAAACATGGACATCAGCATGAAAGTGCCGGGCAAAGGGGCTATCCTATACATCGTATCACCTCTATACAGCGAAATTCATTTTACTTCTTATAAATCTTTCCAAGAACAAGAGCTAAAAGGGCTTCCCTCACGAAAAGCCCGTTATGGGCTTGCTGGAAGTATATGCTTTGCGAGTAATTGTCAAGCTCTGGGTCAATCTCATCCACCCTTGGCAGCGGGTGAAGGATTTTCAGCTCATTCTTTGTATGGTTGAGAAAGTCAGCCTTAAGCCTGTAAATGCCCTTGACTTTTGCATAATCCTCAGGGTCTATAAAGCGCTCCTTCTGGATTCTCGTGACATAAAGAACGTCAAGCTCCTTGCTGACCTTGAGAAGGTCTTGCTCCTCTGCATAGTTGACGCCCCTGCTGTTTAGCTCCTCAAGATATTCTGCAGGCATCCTCAATGACTCTGGCGAGATGAAGTAAATCTTTGGCTTGAAATGGGACAATGCAAGTGCCAATGAGTGGACAGTCCTGCCGTATTTCAAATCGCCAAGAAAGCCGATTGTGAGCCCGTCAAGCCTGCCAAAAGCCTTCCTTATGGTGTAAAGGTCTGTGAATGTCTGAGTTGGGTGCTCATGGGCGCCGTCGCCGCAGTTTATCACAGGCTTTGAGGAAACATCTGCCACAAGCTTCGCGCTTCCAACATCCGGATGCCTAACTGCTATTGCGTCGCAGTAGCCGTCTATTATTTTGACAGTGTCCTGCAAAGTTTCGCCTTTTGCAAGAGAGGTTGTATTGACGCTGGTAAGAGAGATGAAATGTCCTCCAAGCCTGAGCATTGCAGCCTGAAAGCTGAATCTTGTCCTTGTGGACGGGTCGAAGAACATTGTTGCAAGAATCTGCCCCTTCAGCAGGTCGCAGTATTTCTGGCCGTTCTTTTCAAACTCCTCTGCAACGTCAAGCAAGTCAAGAAGCTCCTGCCTTGAAAAATCCTTTATTGAGAGTATATCCCTGTTGGCGAAATTCATAATGCTGGGGGAAATCACGCGCTATTTAAAGGTTTTTGTAACGCCATCAATAACTTTCTTTAGTTCCATCATATTGGGCATTATTTCGACATAATGCTCTTTTAACCTGTCTAGCCTTGCTAAAGCCACATGGGTGGGGTAGGAAATGCCCAGGGCGTCAAGCTCTTCAGGAAACTTAGCTGGGTGTGCTGTCTCAAAGAGCACTGTAACACCGGGCTTGTTTAGTTTTTCAATAGCAGCAAATCCAACTGCGCCGTGAGGCTCAAGAACAATACCTTTTTTGTAGGCCTCCCTTATGGCTTCCGTTGTTTCTTTATCAGTTATGCTGACAGAAGCAACATCTTCCCTCAATTTTTCCATATCGGGCATTACCAAAATTTTACCCTTATCGTCCATCTTGCCGCCATAAAGCCAGATAAGCCTGGCAAGGTTGCTTGGGTTGCCCACATTCATGGCATTTGAAAGGCATCTCCTTGAAGGGGCTACGGCTACATATTTTCCACTCTCAAGAAATCTTGGGAACTCATCGTTCTCATTCACGGCTGCGATAAACTTAACAGGCAATCCCATTCTCTTTGCTATTAGGCCTGCCACTAAATTCCCGAAGTTGCCAGAAGGAACACACATTACGCCTGCACCTGTGCGGGAATAAATGTAAAAGTAGTAAACTATCTGCGGAAGAAGCCTTCCAATGTTAATGGAGTTTGCAGAAGACAATCCAGGAATCTCTGCAAAAGCCTTCTTCGCCAATGCCTGGCAGTCGTCGAATTTTCCTTTTACAAGAACAGCAGCCGCATTAGCCACAGTGGTCATTTGCCGGCGCTGCCTCTCTGTTATTTCGTAGGCAGGCATGAGTATTATAGTCTTCGCAGCTCTTACTTTGGAGAATGCTGCAGCTACTGCCCCGCCAGTATCCCCTGAAGTTGCAGTTAGGATTATAAGCTTCTTATCGCGCTTTTCAGCAACATAATCCATCATTCTTGCGAGAAGCTGCCCAGCAAAGTCTTTGAAAGAAGCTGAAGGACCCTGGTCGAAACGTGCTATGAAAAGACTGCCGTGCTTTTCAATTGGCAGGCCAAAGTCGTATGCCTGCTTACACATTTCCCTTAATGCGTTGTCTTCTATATCAACGAACTGCCTCATCATGATAAAAGCGAGCTGAGTATAATCGATGTGCCCCATCAGTCTTATTTCTTCTCCTGTGAAGCAGGGGATACTTTCAGGGACAAACAAACCCTTATCAGGAGCTAGCCCCTGAAGAAGGGCTTCTGTGAAAGAGGCGGTTGAGCCGCCATTTGTGCTGACATACTTCACCGGGACTTTTTGCCTGGTGAGCTGATGCATACAGTAAGCGTTAACGATTTCCTCAGCTGAGCTCTCTCTATCTTTATCGTCCCTATTTATGACACTGTCCGCATAGGCTTTAAAAAGTGGCTTCCTTTCGCTGTAAAGCTTATCTAACCCGAGCTTTTTAAGCCTCACTATGCCCCTCGCATCTATTTTGTCAGCAAGGCGTTCTTTTACTTTATCAAGAGAGATATCCAAAAAGACTTTGAAACATTTGCTAAGATAATTTTTTGCTTTTTCAGAGTAGATTATGCTACCTCCTGGCGCCAATACAGAGTCTTCAAGAGGCAGATTTGCAACTACTTCCCCCTCCATCTGGATGTAAGCATCATCTCCGTAAGTGTCAAGGAACCTTTGCCTGTCAGGGTACTTTTTTTCTATCTCTGTATCGCCATCAAAGAAAGCAAATCCAAGTTTTTCTGCGACTTTTCTCCCCACATCGCTCTTGCCAGAGCCAGGCATGCCAATCAACAAAATGCCTTTCATGCAGCAAAAGAAAGCTTGTCAGCTTTTATATCTTTAGATTCTGTGCCGTTATTTTTTCTTAAGCGTTTCACTAAGCTCGCGGTATTTCCTGTACTTGGGCGGGCTCAGGCTGAGCTTTTCCATCTCCCCTATGCACGTCTTGCAGTACAGAGGCGAGTCGCCCTCTGAAGGGATGCTGGCGCCGCAGATTTCGCACTTGTCAAAACTCTTTGCCATAGCTGAAAAGCGGCAATTGGTGTTTATAAAACTTATGAAAACAATTAAATAGCATGCGAACAAGCGCAAATTATGAAATTTGTGCTGGCTGTTGGGATGCTAATTTTATTATTAGCTCCTGGGGCATTTGCCGAGGAAATATCTAGTGACATACTGAACGGCAAGTCAGCGTCTATAAGCCTTGAGCTGAGCACCGACATCAGGGTTGTGGCGGAGAAGTCTGACTATTCGCTTTCCATTCTTAAGGCAAACTTCAGCATGGTGCCAAAGCAGCAAACAAACCAGGACGTTACTTTTACAGAGACTGAACCATTGGCTGAGCAAACAGATGACAGCCTCCTTTTTCAGTGGAATGACGTGAAAGAGGGCATCGTGCCTGTAAGAATTGATGCGAAAATAACAGCAAGGCGCCTGATGCCTGAAATAATCAGTAAAATAACCTTTCCAACAACGCAAACAGAGGAGCAGAGATACACCCTGCCGACAAAAAACATTGACTCCAGCAACAGGCAAATAATAAAGGTCGCATCAGACCTTGCCGCAGGGGAGGACGACCTCTACAAGGTTGTGGTAAAGCTTGCTGAGTGGACAAATGAAAATGTGCAGTACAACTTAAGCACTCTGACTGAAAGGGTAAGCCAGCCCGCAAGCTGGGTGCTGGTCAACAGAAGAGGGGTCTGCGATGACATCTCAGTTCTTTTCATAGCATTTAACAGGGCGTTAGGCATACCTGCGAGGTTTGTTTCAGGAGTTGCTTACACAGACTCGCCCTTATTTGCAGAAAGATGGGGCTTCCACGGCTGGGCAGAGGTGTATTTCCCGGGATACGGCTGGGTTCCTTTTGATGTCACATACGGCGAATACGGTTACGTTGACGCGGGGCACATAAGATTCATGGCAACAGCAGACCCTGCTGAGACCACAACGAGATATGAGTGGAAGGGCAGAAATGTAAACATTGAGACCTCACCCATCAGAATATCTGCAGACATAACGCAGATTGGAAATAAATTTGAGCCTGATGTGAAAATAACTGCATCTCCTTTTGAGCAGGAAGTCGGCTTTGGCTCGTACAATGCAATTGAGGCAGAAATCACAAATTTGAGGGGTTATTATGCAGCCGCAGATGTCTTAATCTCAAATACAGAAGACCTGGAGATAATTGGCGCAGGAAGAAGAGGAGTGACCCTGGCGCCGCATGAGAGCAGGGGGATTTTGTTCATAGTAAAAGTTGCTGAAGACCTGAATGCGAGGTATGAATACACTTTCCCCATAATAATCGCCTCGGAAAATACGGAGGCAAAAACAAGCTTCAAGGCAGTTTCTGAAGGGCTAAATGTGCCCCTTGAAAAGCTTGAAGGCTTGCAGCCAGAAGAAGCCAAGAGCTTCAACCCCAGCCTTAAGCTGAAATGCTCTGCCGACGATATTTACATCTACGAAAGCGCAAACATAACCTGCGAAGCCACAAATTCAGGAAACACCTATCTTGAAAGGGTGAGCATATGCGCAGATTCCTGCAAATACCTTGACATCGGAATAGGAGAGAGCCGGAGGGTGGGCTTTTTATTTGAAGCTCAAAGCGCAGGAAGGCAGCGGATAGAAATCAAAGCCACTGCAAATGACGCGGCAAGCACGGCAACCGCAGAATTCACAGTCCTTGACACGCCAAAAGTCAATATAAGCGGCATAGACCTGCCGGAAAGCGTAAAGTTCGGGCAGAGCTTCAACATTTCATTTGTTGCAAAAAAAGCCTCTGCATCAGAGCCAAGAAACGTTGATATAAGGCTTGTTGCAGGTCAAAAAGAATACAAATGGCTTTATGAAAACCTCGAGAAACCAAAAAACATCGTTCTTGGCATGAATGGAAACATGCTTAAAGAGGGGAATAATGAAATCCTGATAAAATTATCATATGCTGACTGGAACGGAAGGAATTATGAGACAGGCGCCAGGGCAAGCATTGTGCTTGAAAAATTGAATCTCCTGGAGAGGATAATAAACTTTTTTCTCAGGCTTTTAGGATGATATAAAAAGCGGCTGCAACAAGCAGGAAAGTAAGCTGCGAAAGGACAAACTTTGCAGCAGCTGATTTTCTTTTCGCAGCATAAAGGCTGCCTGTCGGAAGCCCATAGACAAAGACAAGGATTGCTATTGCAAGGAAGGCATTCGGATTAGTTGAGCTGAAGAAAAAAGGAAACGCTAGCAAGGGATAAATAATTTCGGGCTTCAGCCTGATACTCAGCAGAAGGATTGCAGCTATGTAAAGGATAATCCTGATGTAGATGTTTTCTACGAAAATGCTGATGAATATTGCAGCTATCGCCACAAGGATAATTCTTTGCAGCAGGGGGAAGAATTTCCTGCCCGTAGGCATCTCCTCAGGCGAGATGAATGCCAAAAACGCGCCTGTCGCAAGACCCAAAAAAGAGACAATGGCAGTCAAAAAGTATGAGAGAAAATCCATCCTATTGCTCCAGCGCCATCATCTTCTGAATCCTTCTCGCATGGCGCTCTTCATTGCTGAAAGGAGTTTCAAGCCAAACCTTAACGATTTCCTTTGCCTGATTGTCAGTAAGCCAATCGCCTGACAATGCGAGGACATTCGCGTCGTTATGCTCCTTTGAATGCTGGGCTGATTTTGTGTCAAAGGCAGCTACAGCGCGTATGCCGTGAATCTTGTTTGCAGCTATCACCATGCCTGCTGCTGACCTGCAAAGCAGAATTCCAAGACCCTCTCCTTTGGCAACCTTTCTTGAAACAGCGGCAGCATAATCAGGGTAGTCCACAGACTCTTCAGAATTTGTGCCCCGGTCTTCAACTTCATATCCCAGCTGCTTAACAAAGGGCTTAAGCAGTTCCTTCAGCTTATAGCCGCCGTGGTCAGCGCCGAAGATGACTTTCATGCAAGAAAATGCGAGGGCGAATTATAAAAAGCTTTTGTCAGAAATAAAGCAGATAAAGCCCTGCAGCCATGAGCGCAATAGCTACAACTTTCAGCCCTATTGTCTTCGGGTCAATTGCCTCCTTAAGGAACATCGGGAACTTTATTGAGAGAAAAGTGGCGATTGCGAGAACGAAGACGCTCTGGAAACTTCCTAGGACGCTTAAAAGGGTTATTGGCGCCAAGGGAATCGCGGCATTATATAGAAAACGCGCACTGAATGTAAAAAGCCCGTCAATAAAAAGCAGAGAAAGGAAAGCCATC
>JAZDGJ010000059.1:0-6693 GCA_043807015.1 Candidatus Woesearchaeota archaeon
CCATTGTTTCAACGCCGCCGCCAAGCAAATCATTGAGAGCTTTGCTTCCGGTTGTTATCTTCTCAACCCTTTCCCTTCTCCTTAGAAGCTCGTCGCCGCTTTCAAAGCCCATGTCAAGCTTTTCCCTGACAAACTGGATCATCTTCCTTGCCGTAGCTTCAGTGACGCCGGCAAGCTCCACTAATTCACCCGGCGATGCAACTGCTATGCTTATCATGTTGTCATATCCTGCGCTAGCAAGCTTTTCAGCAGTGGCTGCGCCAACGCCTGGAATATCCATTATCGTAATCTTTTCCCCTTCTTTTTTAGGTTCCATTACAACATCTTCCTCTATGCATTCTGTGCTCTCTAATCCACCTTCTTCAACTACAGCTACTATCTTTCTCGACATTGGGGTCACCTCATGCTATTATAAACTTTTTGAACAAAATAAAATAAAAATGAATCAGGCTTCTGCTTCGTCATGCTTCAAAGCAAGGTATTCGTAAGCCTTCTGGAGCAGCATTGATGCCTTTGGAAGGTCATTCATCCTTAAAGAGCCAGTCTTCTTCCACGCATTGCTCTTATCCATATAGCTCCTGTCAAGCTGGACAGTTCCATAGCTGCCTTTCTCTGACTCATTCTTCCAGACAGTGGCTGTTATTCCTCCAGCCCTGAACTTTCTTTCCGGTTTATTCGCCGTATCCATTTTCTTCCTCCGTCTCCCTTTCAGAGCAATAAGGTAGATGGAAACTGCTTAAATACCCTATCCAGCTGTCTGTCCAGTGGCTAATGGCAAAATTTTTAAAATAGCTGCCTATCTGTTACAATATGAAAAAGGGGCTGATGCTTGTCTTGGCGACCGCAGTTATAAGCGGCGTCTCCATTTTCCTCAACAAATTCGCAGTTTCCGGAATAAATTCATCTGTATTCACTTTTTCAAAGAATGTAGCAGTCGCGCTACTGATATTTTCAATCATAGTCCTATTTGGCAGACTCAACGAAGTCAGGCAGCTTACAACAAAGCAGTGGTCGCTTCTGGCAGCAGTCGGCTTAATAGGCGGCTCAATCCCTTTCCTGCTTTTCTTCAAGGGGCTGCAGGTTACTTCCTCAGTTACAGGTTCATTCATTCACAAGACCATGTTCGTCTTTGTGGCAGTCCTGGCAGTTATTTTCCTGAAAGAAAAGCTCAACAAAACAATCCTTGCCGCGGCAGCCTTGCTGGTTGCAGGCAACTTTTTCCTGCTGGGCATCAATACAATAAGCTTTGACACAGGAACGCTTCTCATTTTGGCAGCCACAGCATTGTGGGCAGGAGAGAACGTGCTTTCAAAGCACCTTCTTGGCAGCCTCTCAGGCAACATCGTTGCATTCGGCAGGATGTTCTTCGGCTCATTGTTCATACTGGCATTTTTGGCAGCATCGGGGCAGCTTAATTTGGTGGCAGAATTAACTTCAAAGCAGCTATTGTGGATTCTGGCGACATCGTTGCTACTACTATTTTACGTCGTAACGTGGTATAACGGCTTAAAAGAAGTTAAAGTTACAGTTGCAGCTTCCATCCTTACGTTAGGCTTACCAATAACAACGCTGCTTAATTTTGCTGCAGGAAGCGCAGTAACTTTGCATGAAATAACAGGAATTATAATGGTAGCGGCAGGCGTAACTATCGCTTCTTTATTCTCTAAAGTTTCTCTACAGCATAGCCGTAGTGCACAGTAACCCTGTCGCCGACTTTGGCGTCCGGCACAAAATCAGAATTCACAGGCCGTCTTTCCCCATTAAGGTCAACAACCAAAGCGCCTTTCTTCAGGGCAACAATTTTGCCTTCCCTTACCCTGCAAAGCTTTTTCAGAGTCTCTGGCGCCTTCTCATAGGTCTCAAGCCCTGCATCTATTATCATGTTGTGCCTTCCAAGAAAGTAGTCCTTGATGACTTCAACATCCCAAACGCTTTTCTTCATCTCGTCAGCAACTTTTTTCATCCTTTTGAAAGCCCTGAAGAAGACCTTTTCCAATAAAGCCCTGTCAACAGGCTCGTCTTTTGCTGCAGCAAGCCTTAACTTTTCCATCAAGGCGTCATCTATCTCGCCGCGTTGCTTAATCACAAAAAGGCAAGGATAAGCATACCTCAGGAAATAAGTCTCATTTCTCATAAAGCGCCATCCACTGCTTCAGCTCAGATTCAGGAACCTTTTCAACAACAATCTTGCCCTGCACTACAACATAGTCGCCTTCTTTATAATCGCCCTCAACAATCGTAGCAGTAACTTTCTGGCTGCCGTAATCCACTGTGGCTTCATCTTTCTCTATGGAGACAATCTTTCCGGGTATTGCGAGGCACATAATTTACCACTATTTTGTTGAATTTATAAGCTTGCTTACTTCGTCAGTGATTTGCGCAGATGTCATCGTATTATTTGATAGGTCAGTATCACTAATAGCATAGCCATTACTAAGAAGTATTAGCATAAAGAAGACCGGCAATATTGCCCATTTCTTTTTGAGGCTAATAACTTTTTTTATGAGAAAGTTCAATAAACAACTTACAAGATAATAGAAGAAGAAACTGAGTATTATTGCTACAGGAATAAAAATATACGTGAAATAATTAACAAAGCTCTCCCTAGTTTTGATATTGTAGTATGAAACTATATTAGCTGTAAATTTAAAAATGTAGCCTATATGATATTTGGGCACATTAACAGCTATTATATCCTTTGGACCTCCAATGTTTTGTGGCTCAGATAACCAGAAAATATTAAATAAGGGGCCAAAATTTTCCAAAAAAATTATGAATAATACAAATAAATATATTGCTAGTTTTAGTCTAGTTGGTCGAATAAATTCAAGAACCTTTCTTTTCCAATCCCTTTTTTTCTGCTCCATTTCCCTTTTTTGAGCGTTACAACCAACCCCCTTAGCTGCGCGTAGGTTTTCCTACTATTTAAGTCTTATTCGCTGTTTGGAATAAACTGCCAGTATACTTTTCCGAATGTTTTAAATAGAAAAGCGCCAAAATCTGGGTTATGGGGAAAAAGCTCAAGGTGGGGTGGTTCTCGTTTTCCTGCTGCGAAGACAGCACAATAATGTTTGCAGAGATGCTCAACGACCACTTTGAAGAGTGGAGCAAACTGCTGGAATTCAGACACGCAAGAATTTTGAAGTCAAAAAACACAATGGAAGGCATAGACGTTGCCTTCGTCGAGGGCGCCATAGCCAAGGAAAAGGACGCAGAAGAGCTCAGGAAGATAAGGCAGAACTCCAAAAAGCTTGTTGCGATAGGAAGCTGCGCCTGCACTGGAATGCCTTCTGCGCAGCGCAACCTGTTTGACGAAAAGCTAAAGCAGGAAATTAAGCCAATAATTGAGCATTTCAAGCTGAACGAAAAGGCAGTTCCATTAAAAGACGTGGTGCAGGTCGACGACAATGTACCCGGCTGCCCGATGAACGAGGAAATTTTCCTCCAAGTGCTTCAAAAATACCTGAAGGAATTCGGTGTTGCATAATGCACCAAGACCTTGACATAAACATGGAGAACCTCAGCAAGATTGAGGGGCATGCAGATGTTGCAATAAAAATACGCCAGGGCAAGGTTGAGGAAGTAAAGCTGGAGATAACCGAAGCCAAGAGGTTCTACACCCAGGCAATACGGGGCAAGCATTACTCAGCAGCCCCACAGCTCATGTCAAGAATTTGCGGGACATGCAGCATTGCCCATCTCCTGTGCTGCATTGACTGCATTGAAAACACCATGAGCATTGTCCCTTCAGCCCAGACCATTCTTTTAAGGAAGCTCTCAATGTATGGCATGATGATTAGAGACCACGCATTGCACCTTTACCTGTTCGCGCTTCCAGACCTTTTCGGAAAAGACTCCCTGCTTGACTTTGACGAAAACAACGAGAAAGAGCACAAATTAGTCCATGACGCGTTTGAAATAAAAGCCGCAGGAAGTGCGCTTTCAAACCTTGTCGCCGGAAGGGCGGTCCATGCGCCTTACCCTGTGGTTGGGGGCTTTACCCATTTCCCTGACAATGAGGAAACAAAGAAAGTAGTTGCCCAGCTCAAAGCCATAAGGGGCAAAGTTGTTGACGCTGTGGCCGTATTTAAAGAATGCAATTTCTCTTTCAACAGGGATTCAAACTACGCCTGCCTGATAACACCTGACTTCAGCTTCATGGAAGGCAAGCTGAAGACTGCAGATGGAAACCTTCTGGAGAAGAAAGACTACTTCAGCCACCTTGAGCACGTTGTCATCCCATACTCAACCGCCTCTGCCTACAAGCTGGAAGCAAAAGAATACCTCATAGGCGCCCTCGCAAGGCTAAACCTCAACAAGCAAGCCCTTCACCCAAACACGCAAAGAGATGCTTCGGAAGCGTTAAAGCTTTTCCCGAGCGCAAACCTATACCATAATAATCTTGCCCAGGCAATTGAGCTTCTCCATTCAGTAGACCATTCAATAGAGCTCCTTGAAGCAAACAACTTTACACATGAGCCCATAGTTTCTGCGCCCCAGGCAACAGAAGAAATGCAGGGTGTTGGACTGATTGAAGCGCCGAGGGGCTCCCTGTATTACCACTTCAAAATATCCCCTGACGGAAAAATCACCCATGCAGACGTTGTTGTCCCCACTTCCCAAAACCAGATTCACATGGAAAACTCGGTCAGAGTTCTGGTGCAGAACAACCTTGACAAGAGCAAGGAGTGGCTCCAGATGGAGATTGAGAAGCTTATCCGCGCCTATGACCCCTGCATGAGCTGCGCAACGCACTTCCTCAGGATAAAGTGGATTTAATCCTCGTTATATTCAATTGTCGGCAGAAATTACCTGAAAGCTTCATGGACAGCTTCCATGAATTGTTCTACTCTTCTTGAATCAACAGGATTATCAGTTAATCCCTCTATTTTGAAAGTTGTCCCGACAATAGCCCCATCGCCGTATTGTAAAAGTTGTTGGAAGTTGTCGCTGTTCACCCCACTTCCAACAATAACTGGAAAACCTTGCCTATAACCTTCTGCATATTCTTTTACTTTTCTAACAACTTCTATGTCTGGCGCTGTCCCTGTCAATCTTGTAACAACAACTCCATCAGAATTATTATCAATTGCTTGTTTTGCGGATTCTTCAATTGTCTTGCCATTTTCCAATAATGTGTAATGCTTTGGATGGATATTCACAAAGAGAGCTGTATCTGTACCTCGTCTATGCGTATTCACATCTGAAATATCCACATATACGTCGAATTGCACTCCTTGCGTATGTTCAAATTCCGTTCTGACCCTATCTACATAAACATCTAGTTGTATAAATTGTAATCCTAATTGTCGCGCAATTCTAAATGCTGCTTTGTAATCATTGTGAAGAACATTTACACCCACCGGAGCTTTAATTTCATTTCTTACTGCTTTTGTAACTTGTAACATTCTTTCAATTGTTTCATCTGTAACAAATGGATTATCAGATTTTTCTTCCCAGTTTTCAACAAGAAGCCCATCTACTCCATTTCCACCTAGATGTAAATTGTAAGCATCGCCAAGTGCTTTTTCTGTAACGTAATCTAGACCTTTTGGCGAATACAAATCGCCTACATGAACCATTCCAATTATTGGTTTTCTAACTTGGAATATTTCATTTAGCATACAATGAAGAATTGCGATTACTATTTAAATTCACTGCCTCGCCAAAGAACTTTCTTTATCCCTTCAACCGCTGTTTTTTCACCCATCCCAGAAGGAACGGCAATAATGTTCACTTTATCCACCATCTTGAAGCGCTTCATCATCTTCAAGTTCTGCGCCAGGTCAAAGTCGTGCATGGAAAAAATCCTTTCAGTCCTCAGTTTCTCAACGTCGTCTATAAGCACAACTTCCCTTATTCCATCTGCAACATCAAGAATGTTAAGCTCTTTTGCAGCAGGAAGCTCTGAGCCCTCTGCCTCAACAAACTCAACATCAGGAAGCTCAGACCTAAGGGCGGGCATAATCCTGTGAAGCAGTGAATCTTTTTCAACAAGCGGATTGCCGAAGAAAAGAACTGTTTTCATTCAAATCTTGCAACTTCCTCTTCAGGGTTTGCGGGAGTTACTTTCTGCGCAGTAATCTCAAGGCGGTCAAACATCTCATTCTTTTTAACCCTGCCGACGATGCTGAGGAAAGCTCCAAGCATCTCTGTTCTTGCAGCCTCAAAAAGCTCAGGCGCATCCTTGAATGACATCATCTCGCCGTCGCTTTTCCTAAGAAGCTCGCGAGCCTGCTCCTTGAAGCAGACAACCCTCATGCTTTCAGTGCTGTCATCTATGAACGCATTAACCACATAGGCGTAAGCCGGCGTTATGACGCCGTGATTGTCGCAGACCCACCTCGACTCGTCCATCCTTGCTCTCTTGCCGCAGGTTGGGCAGACCTCATAAAACCTCGGGTCAAAAACCTGCACTACTGTGCCCGTTACCTCAACAACGTTGTCATTTGCCGTAATCTCGTTGAGCTTTTTCTTTTCGCTGGCAGGCGCTGTTATAAAGTTGACAGTCTCCCCCGGCGGATTTATTGTAAGCACGCTCCTGTCGCCAAGATGAAGCTCCACCCCATCCTGCCTTGGGCGAACGTAGCCGCTCTCTATCCTTACAACATCGCCCTTTTTCAGCTCTGCAAGCCTTTTTGCCTGCTCATTCCAGAGCACGACCCTTATTGTGCCTGTCTCATCTCCAGCAAT
>JAZDGJ010000060.1:0-5859 GCA_043807015.1 Candidatus Woesearchaeota archaeon
ACAACTGAAGTTGCAGTCGCGGAAATCATAGAAAAAAATAGTTTTGAAGAAAGTTGCCTTATCTCCTCATATTTTCATACTACCATTAAGATTATGAAAAGCTATAGCCAGAAGATTCATACAGTGGCACTGATTACCGGCGAGCCCGTCAACATTGCTGAAATGGTTAAGCAGGCAAGTGCGGAAGCAGCCTTCGCAAACCAGTATTACATAACTCCTCAGATGGTTTCAAAGCTCCATAATGCCGGAATGAAGATTTTTGTTGGCAACTGCAACACAGAAGAGGACATAAAGTGCATGTTAAAGCTGAAGGTTGATGGGATATGCAGCGACCTTCCTGATTTGCTGGCAAGGGTGCTGGAAGAAAAATGACTGAATACATAGCGGTAGTTGATGAAAACGACAAGGTCGTTGGAGAGGCAACTGTACCTGAAATACTTGAAAAGGCATTGCTGCACCGCAGCGCGAATGTAATGGTTTTCAATTCAAAAGGCGAGCTTTTTGTCCACAAAAGAAACAGCAGATTGAGGCTTTATCCTGGAATGTATGATGTAAAGTTTGGCGGAATGGTAAGCTATGGCGAAGGCTACGAGGATGCTGCAAAAAGGGAATTAAGAGAAGAGTCAGGCATCGCAGATGTGAAACTGAAATTCCTTTTCTCCATGAAAACACGTAGCGAGAAGAACAACTGCAACAGGTATGTGTTCTCATGCGTTTATGACGGGAAGCTCAGGCTGCAGAAGAAAGAAGTCGAGAGCGGCGAGTTTATGGCAATTGGGGATGTTAATTTGGAGAAGCTCTCGCCGTCAGCGAGGGATGTTTTTAACGGCTACTTGGAGAGAAGATGAACCTGCCTAAAAAAGTCCTGGTGCTGGGAAGCGGCGCGTTGAAGATAAGAAATAGCACTGGACACTGGACAGACACCAGGGTAAGCTTTAATAATCACTTTCTCGACGATAACTGTGCGCTCAGGGCGCACGCAAACCTGCCAAATAATGGGGGTTCCCGAGGCATTAAAATGAGAAGAAAACAGATTAGAACAAAAGAAGAATTTATGAATGATCTAAAAGCTTTAGCAAAGCTAGACCCCGGATATCTAAACTATTCACACATAAGAAGTTTAAAGTGGAATGACCTCCTTTTTGAGGCCGTTAAGTACTTTGGCGGATGGAGAGGCGCTGTTAAAGCTATTGGATTTAGACCTCTTATTGATAAAAGAAAAACTTGCGAAGATGTAATTTCTGAGATAACGCAGTTATACAAGAACTTGAAACATTCTCCTTCCAGAAAGGAAGCGGCCTCATTGGGAAAGAAGGGTTTAGTAAAATCGGCTGAAAGAAATTTTGGCGGGTGGGGGAATGCGCTGATAGAGTCAGGCTTAGAACCTCTGAGGAAAACGTGGGTGAAAAAAACTATCATCAAGGACTTAAAAAGAATTTCCCATGATTTGGGTCACACTCCAAGTATGCGTGAACTGCAAAAGCTTGAGAGACATGATTTACTAAATGCTACGATTAAGCATTTTAGCAGCTATAATGCCGCCTTAAAAAAAGCAAGCCTGCCGCTGACTCAAGAGATGAACAAGTGGTCGAAAGAAAAAGTAATACATGACATACGAAGTGTAAGCAGACAGCTTGGGAAAAAGCCAACACGTTCCGAAATCGAATCGTTAGGTAGGCTTGATTTGAAAATGGCCACACTTAGGTTATTTGGTTCTTGGAATAATGCGATGATTGCGGCAGGATTTGTTCCAAATACAGATGCAATACATAACAGATTAGGGCAACAATGGGAAAACATAGTTCTGCAAATAGCATCTGAAATTTATCCTGATTCGGCAGCCCATTTCAAGCTTCCAAATCGCGGGCTTCCAGATTTGTATGTTTTTGATGAGAATTTAATAATTGAGGCGAAAATAAATATCTCTGAAAATAACGTTAAAAGTGATGTTGAGAAGTATTTGCCGTATTGTGATAAGCTGCAAATATGGTACCTCTACGGCATTCCTCCTTCCACATTTTCTGATAAAATAGAACTTACGGGGATTAATAAGATTAAAGATTTTATAAATTCCGGCCACGAATTAAGAAGACAGTTCAAATCATTAATAAAAGAAGTAGGAGGTATAAATGTGACAGCTGTAAAACCAAAGAAAGTTTTGGTGCTGGGTAGTGGCGCACTGAATGCTCAGACATAGGTCTGGCTTCGCGATTTCAAAATCGGAGAAGCAGGCGAGAGTGCTTGAAAGCACCGCTATTTTGACTACTCCGGTTCCCAGTGCCTCAAAGCCCTGAAGGAAGAAGGAATTGTGACAGTCCTGATTAACCCGAACATTGCCACAATCCAGACTGACCAGAGAATAGCTGACAAAATCTATTTCCTTCCTGTGAATCCTGATTTTGTTGAGAAAGTAATAGAAAAAGAAAAGCCTGACGGCATTCTGCTTGGCTTTGGCGGGCAGACTGCGCTGAACTGCGGGCTTGAACTTGAGGAAAAGGGCATTCTTGCAAAGTACAATGTAAAAGTATTGGGAACTCCTGTCAAGACAATCAGGGATACAGAAGACAGGGACTTGTTTGTCAAAAGGCTTGTAGAAATCGGGCTTAAAGTGCCAAGGAGCATTGCAGTTAACGCTGTAGATGATGCTCTAGTTGCTGCCAGGAAAATAGGCTATCCCATCATGATAAGATCTGGCTTCTCCCTTGGCGGGCAGGGTTCGAATGTCTGCCGCAGCGAGGAAGAACTGAAGAAGAGCGCTGCAATTGCCTTTTCCAGCACCAGCCAGATTCTTATTGAGGAGTATCTTGACGGCTGGAAGGAAGTGGAGTATGAGGTGGTAAGGGATTGTAATGACAACTGCATCACAGTCTGCAACATGGAAAACTTTGACCCGTTGGGAATTCACACAGGCGAAAGCATAGTAATAGCGCCATCGCAGACCCTTACAAACTACGAGTATCACATGCTCAGGGATATTTCAATAAGGGCAATACGGCATCTCGGGGTTATTGGCGAGTGCAACATCCAGTTTGCACTGCATCCTGAAAGCGAGGAATACAGGATTATAGAGGTTAATTCAAGGCTCTCAAGGAGCTCTGCCCTGGCATCAAAAGCAACGGGCTATCCGCTTGCTTTCGTGGCTGCAAAGCTCTCACTGGGCTACACGCTTCCTGAGCTGAGAAACTCAATCACCAAGTCAACAACTGCCTGCTTTGAGCCTGCGCTTGATTATGTTGTTGTAAAGATTCCAAGATGGGACCTGAAGAAGTTCAAGAATGTCTCAAGGATTATCGGCTCAGGTATGAAAAGCGTTGGCGAAGTGATGGCAATCGGAAGGACCTTTGAGGAGGCAATACAGAAAGCCCTCAGGATGCTTGACATAGGGATGTGTGGCTTTGCCGCAA
Source organism: Candidatus Woesearchaeota archaeon (assembly GCA_043807015.1). Classification (GTDB taxonomy): domain Archaea; phylum Nanobdellota; class Nanobdellia; order Woesearchaeales; family UBA10216; genus JAZDGJ01. Next base: position 3,405 of record JAZDGJ010000060.1, read on the forward strand.
ACAGCGTAATTTTTGACAACATAGAGGAGGAGATAAAGGTCCCGACTGACGAGAGGATATTTGCCATAGCAGAAGCCTTAAGGAAAGGAATCTCTCCTGAAAGGATAAACCTGCTTTCCAGCATTGACCTTTGGTTCCTTCACAAGCTTAACGGCATAATAGAGACTGAGAAAAAAATAAAGCAGGAACTGACTCCTGAGCTTTTGCTTAGGGCAAAGCAGACGGGGTTTTCTGACAGGCAGGTTGCAATTCTTACTGGCCAGAGTGCCAAGGAGATAAGGATTCTCAGGAAGCTCAACAAAATACGCCCTGTTGTAAAGCAGATTGACACACTTGCAGCAGAATACCCTGCGAAGACAAACTATCTCTATCTGACCTATAACGGAGCTGAAGATGACATAGTGTTTGACCAGAAAAATGCAATTATGGTGCTTGGCTCAGGCACCTACAGGATAGGCAGCTCTGTTGAGTTTGACTGGTGCTGCGTCAATGCAGTCGTTACGCTGAGGAAGCTCGGCTACAAGACCATAATGCTGAATTACAACCCTGAGACTGTTTCCACAGATTACGACGAGTGCGACAGGCTTTACTTTGACGAGATTTCTTTCGAGACAGTGGCTGAAATCTATGAGAAGGAAAACCCTGAAGGCATAATAATCTCAATGGGCGGGCAGATACCAAACAACCTGGCAACCAAGCTCGATGAGGCAGGGTTTAAGATTTTGGGCACAAAGACTGCAAGCATAGACAGTGCCGAAGACAGGTATAAGTTTTCAAGCCTGCTTGACAAGCTCGGCATTTCACAGCCAGAATGGGAGGAGCTTACAAGCCCTGCTGAAGCGAAAAAATTTGCAGGAAAAGCTGGATATCCTGTTCTTGTCAGGCCCTCCTATGTCCTGAGCGGCGCCGCAATGAGCGTCGCAGAAAATGACGCTGACCTTGAGGCATACCTGACAAAAGCCTCGAAAGTCAATGAAGAATATCCTGTTGTAATAAGCAAGTTCATAATAAATGCAAAAGAGATTGAGCTGGATGCTGTTGCTGACAATGGAAAAATGGCTGTCTGGGCTATAACCGAGCACGTGGAAAATGCTGGAGTGCATTCAGGAGATTCCACAATGGTTCTTCCGCCGCAGAAAATCTATCTTGACACCATGCGCAGGATAGAAGAAATAGGCACAGTAGTTGCAGACGCGCTGAAGATTACAGGCCCGTTCAACATCCAGTTCCTTGCGAAGGAGGGCAGGGTGATGGTGATAGAGTGCAACCTCAGGGCTTCAAGGAGCTTCCCCTTTGTTTCAAAGGTTATGAAGACAAATTTTGTTGATATTGCCACCAAGGTAATAGTTGGAAAGGATGTTGCAAAAGAGATTACGATGCATCGCGACTTTACGACACTGGAGCATGTTGGGGTGAAGGCTCCGCAGTTTTCATTCTCAAGGCTCACAGGCGCAGACCCGATAACTGGCGTGGAAATGGCTTCGACAGGCGAAGTTGCATGCATTGGCGAGGATTTTGACGAGGCTTTATTGAAGTCAATAATTGCCGCAGGCTTCAGAATCCCAAAGAAAAGGGTGCTTATCAGCGTGGGCGGCGAAGGCGACAAGATAAAAATTGTTGATTCTGCCAAAAAGCTGCAGGCCCTCGGCTTGGAAATATGCGCAACTGAAAAAACATCTGCGCTGCTTGAGAAAGAGGGCGTAAAAAACACCATGCTCTACAAGGTCAGCGAGAACAAGAAGCCAAACATATATGACTATCTCACTGATAAAAAGCTTGACCTGGTGATTAATATACCAAAGGGTCGCGGCAGGCAAGAGACGAGCGACGGCTATGTGATAAGGCGCACTTCAGCAGACTTCCACGTTCCGCTGATAACAAACCTCCAGCTTGCAAAAGCCATTGCAAACGCGCTATCAGCAAAAAAGTTTGACAATTTGCACATCAAAAGCTGGGAAGAATATTAATTTACTAAAAATATAAAAAAACAGGATTGAACCTTAAACAAAATGGACATAAGCACAAAGCTTGGAAAGCTGAAGCTAAGCAACCCTACAGTCCTTGCTTCTGGCATTCTTGGCGTGACAAAGGCGTCGCTTGCAAATGTTGCAAGGAATGGCGCCGGCGCTGTAACGATGAAGTCTGTAACAGTTGAGGCAAGGGCAGGTCATCATGCGCCGATAATATTGACTTATGAAGGCGGGATGCTTAACTCTGTCGGCTACTCAAACCCAGGCATAAAGGAAGCAAGGAGAGAGTTTACCAATCTCAAGGCTGTCGGCGTGCCTGTCATTGCAAGCATTACAGCCTCAAGCACAAAAGACTTCGCTTATCTCGCCGAGCAGATTAATGACATGGGCTTTGCCGCTGTTGAAGCTGTGATTTCATGCCCCCACACACCCGGCTTTGGGACCATGGGCGGCCAGAGCACACCTCAGGCAGCTGCAGAGATAAC
>JAZDGJ010000061.1:0-35438 GCA_043807015.1 Candidatus Woesearchaeota archaeon
TTAATTCATCCTGGTCATAGTTGAATTGGGGCGGAACAGGCAATTCATCGTCTTCAGGCAGGGCAGGAGTTTGGCTTGCCTCCATAATTCCGGGCGTTGAACCCCTATCTGCGATTCCAGGCATTGAGGTTTCACCCAGCATCGGCCTTAAAGGCGGAAGAAGCTCATCTCCAGTGGATTTTTCAGAAAATGCAGGAAGATCAGCGTAGATGTCTGGTGTGTCCTGTGAAGAGGGCATAGGCACTCCCATGTCTCTGCTGCCTGGCTTTTCTTCCACGGGTCCTTTTTTCTTTGACAAGAAGCTGAATAAGCTCACTTATGCACCCCTTTTTCTGTTAAAGTGAGCAAGATTCTATTAAAACTTTTTTGAGCATTACAGAATGGTGACACTGGATTTTTTACTCGTACTCAATCGTCGCAGGCGGCTTCTGGCTGATATCGTAGACAACGCGGTTGACGCCCCTGACGTTTCTTATGATTTCACCTGCAACTTCCTCCAGAAGCTCATTTGGAAGCCTTGCCCAGTCTGCAGTCATTGCGTCCTTTGATGTTACAGCCCTTAATGAGATTATGTAGCCGTAAGTCCTTGAGTCGCCCATTACGCCGACTGTCTTCACAGGCAGCAGCGCAGCCAATGCCTGCCAGACCTTGGCGTACCATTTGTATTTCCTAAGCGCAGAGATGAAAATATAATCTGCTTCTCTGACCATCTCAATTTTTTCCGGCGTTATCTCGCCAAGTATCCTTATCGCAAGTCCGGGTCCTGGGAAGGGGTGCCTGAAAATATACTGCTTAGGCAGCCCGAGCTGGATGCCAATCTGCCTGACTTCGTCCTTGTAGAAGTCCTTCAGCGGCTCAACTAGTTTGAGCCTCATTTTCTCAGGAAGACCGCCAACATTGTGGTGGGTCTTGATAATGTCAGCAGACTTTGAGGCTTTGGCAGACTCTATCCTGTCAGGATATATCGTGCCCTGGCCCAAAAACTTGATGCTGCCATGGCTCTTTTTCAGCTCTTCAACTTTTCTGTCAAATACTTCTATGAAAGTCCTTCCGATTAGCCTTCTTTTCTCTTCAGGGTCTGCTACGCCTTTAAGCCTTCCAAGGAAAAGCGCTGATGCGTCTATTGCATGGAAATTTCCAAATCCAAGTTTGCGGAACATCTCCTTGACATATTCTGTTTCATGCTTTCTTACAAGCCCGTGGTCTATGTAGACAAGATGCACTTTTCTTGTTGCTTTCCTTATCAGGGAGGCAGCAACCAGGGAGTCAACGCCCCCGCTTACGCCAACAATCACAGAGTCATTGCCCACAGTAGCTTTTATTTCGCTGACTGCCTTTGCGGCAGCATCTTTCAGCAAATAGGTTCTTTTTGCGCCGCATATCCTTACAAAATTATCAAGGATTCTCATGCCTTTTGGGGTATGCTGGACTTCGGGATGGAATTGGACTCCAAAAAATCTCTTCCTGTAGTTTGCATAAGCTGCTATTTTGCAGTCCTTTGTTGAGCCTATGACTTCAAAGCCCTTTGGCAGCCTGATGACAGAGTCACCGTGGCTCATCCAAACCTGCTCCCTCTGGCTGAGACCCATGAAGAGCGGCGATTTCTTAACGCAAAGCATTTCCTTGCCATACTCCTTTTTTCCGCCAAGGACCTCGCCGCTTGAAAGCTTTGCAATAAGATGGTGCCCGTAGCATATTCCAAGAATTGGAATTCCCAGCTCAAGAATTCGGGCATCTGCAGTTGGCGCATTTTTCTCATAGACGCTTGAAGGTCCTCCTGAGAAGATTATTCCTTCAGGATTCAGTTTTTTGATTTCTGAAGCAGTTATGCCCCAGCCCCTTATCTCGCAGTAGACTTTTAGCTGACGTATTCTCCTGCAAATAAGATGACTTAATTGCGATCCAAAGTCTACGACGAGTATCATGTCACTATCTCGCTTAGTTTGCCTTCAATTATCGCCTTCTTGATTTCCATTGCTATCCTTTTGCCTGTGCTTGTGTCCTCTCCGAAAAGGTATTTTGAGTAAGGAGTGTAGCTTATGCCAGGGCTTCCGGGTATGCGCATGCTGACGTCAAATATCACAAATTCCTCTTTTGGAGGACCAGCCTTTAGAGCACCTTGCAGCGCAAACGGACCTATTATTCCTGAAGGGTAATATTTCTTCATTACCGCGACAAATTTTTCTCCGAGGTCAAATGCCTGCTCAAGAAGGGACTCTTTCAGCGTAACAGCAATGTGCCCTGCCTCAATATACTGCGGCTTTACATACCTGAGCACACTAAGCTGTTCCTGTGCAGTAAGCCTTAGCAGTCCGTCAATATTCGTCTGCCTCCTTGTGTCTGTGCCTAAAAGCTCGAGCCGCTGGAAAATAGGCGAATAAAAGAAATTCAGGTTCACTTGCGGGCCAATGACAAACTCCTCAATCAGCGCCTTCTTCAACGATGCAGGGGTGATTTTTTTGTCCTTGATGAGCTCTGCTGATTTCTGCTTGTATTCATCGTAGTTGTTTACAAAGAAAAATGCCCTTTCATAGCCCCTTTGGGCTTCAGCAGCCTTGACAATTACCAATCTGTCAATATCCTTCGGGTTCCTGAAAACTTTCGGAGTTGGAATTCCCGCTTTTTGCAGGAGGAAATACTGGTTCTTGGGCATATCCCGCTCTTCTGCCCTCACCGCTGACCTTGTGCCGAATATCGGCACTAAAAACCTGCCTTCAATATCTGTGAAATTGCAGTAAACCCAGAAATACCTGCTGTGGACAAATATCGTATTCAGAGCGCGGAGCTTTTCCTGCACGTCTTTTCTCACAATATCCCTGAAGTTGTCAACGATTATCACTTCGTCAACAAGGTTTCTGTAGTACTGCGCATATGTTTTTTCCCTTCCTTTTTGGCAGACCACTGCTGTCCTAAAGCCAAGGTCTTTAGCGCCTCTGCATATATCAAGGGCGCTATGGCCTCCAAGTGTGCCTATTGTCAGATTCCTTTTGTCATACCCTTCGAGCACTTTTGCTATCTGTTCCTTGCTTATCATAGCAGCACCTTGTCCAGCATATTTTTTGCTATTGCCTCCTTAATTTCGCGGGCAATTCTCCTTCCTGTGCTCATCGGCTCATTATATCTCAAGGCAGTGTAAGGCGAGCCCATCATGTAAGGGTTTGTCCCTGCGACAATTCTCGCAGATATCTCAAAAACATAGAATTTCAGTTCTGGGGTAATGACTGTCTCAAGGCTGAATGGGCCGAATATGCCATTCTTTTCTATCTTTCTCGCTGCCTTCACAACTGCTTCGCCCATCTCAAATATTTTCGGCAGAAGCGACTCGCGAACAACAAGGGGCACATTTCCGGTTATGTTATAGCTTGTCTCAAGCCCCATGTCCAGCTGATCCTTTGCGGCAATCCTGCCTATTGAGTCAACATTGCTCTCATACCTCTTGTCAAAGCTCATCACTTCAACTTCGTCGTTTACGACAGAATAGAAATAATGTATGTAAATCGGAGCTCCGACAATATACTCCTGTATTATATATTTGGTGCCGTGGTGCTCTTCCATCTTTCGGTAAAACTCCTCTGCGCTTTTCGCAAGGAAAAATCCCCTGCCGCCGCGAGCTCCGTAGAACTTGATTATGGCGGGGCAGTCTATGTCCTCTGGCTTGCCAAAAATCTTTGGCAAAGGCAGGCCTGCCTCGGCAAGCCACTCCCTCTGCATTTTGCGGTCTGCTTCCCACTTCAGGATGCTGCGGTTGCCAAAATAGTTCATGTCCAGCTTTTCAAGCACGCCGCCGCCAAGCGCGTCAACAAACGTGCCATGGGGGATAATTATTGCATTGTCGTCCTTAAGCTGCTTTGCAACCTTGGGAAAATCCTTAAAGCTGTCAAGCATGATTATCCTGTCCGCAACCCTGAAGCTCTCATAGGGCTTTGACCTGCCTTTTTCGCATACGCATATTGTCTCAAAGCCTTCATCTTTCGCGCCTTTCAGTATCTGCAGCGCTGAATGGCTTCCAAGGGTTGCAATCTTGTATTGTTTCATGACAACCTCCTAATAACGCGCTCCCATTGGCTGCACACCTCTTCTGTCTTCTTCGCAGCTAACCCGGTGTATTGCTCGGGATTTGTAAGGAGCTCCATCTGGTCCTTTGAGAACTTCGCCAGGTAAGGCTGAAGCGTTGCATCAGCGAGAGCAACCTTGCCGAGGTCTTTCCCTGATTTGTCTGCCTCTAGCGTAAGCTTCCTTACGTAGTCGTGCGCATTAGGATGCCCATAATAGGCGAGCAGCAGATAAAGGGGCTCTGCGACTATCCTGCCCTTGCTCATGTTAAAATTCCTCATAAGGCTGTTTTTGTCAACCTTTATTCTTCCCATGGCATTTGCAAGCCTGTCAACAGCAATTACAAATGAGGCAATGCTTTCAATCATGAATCTCTCAGAGGCTGAGCCTGTAAGGTCTCTTTGATGCTCAGAAATCTGGTCTGAGTATGCGGTCACCATCCTCGGCATGAATGCCTTCCACATTGACTTTATGTTCTCAAAATTTATTGGATTCCTCTTGTGCGGCATTGTGCTTGAGCCAACCTGCTCTGACTTGAATTCTTCGGCAACTTCTGCTATCTCGCTCCTCTGAAGGTGCCTCATGTCATCAGCGAGGTTTGCAATAACTCCGAAAGCAGAGCTTATTGCGTGGTATAAGTCAAGCGCAAATTCAGGCTCCACAATCTGCGTTGAATGCGAAGCCGGCTTCAAGCCGAGGTTCCTAAGCACTGCTTCCTCAAATCCCTCCGGGTCCTTGAAAAACAGGAAAGATGCATTATATGCGCCGACAGCGCCTGAGAACTTGCCTCTCATGTTGGATGCGGCGTTGTGTATTGCGGCAATCCTCTCACCAATCCTTGCCACAAACTCAGCTATTGCAAAGCCGAATGTTATCGGTTCAGCATGCTGCCCATGGGTCCTTCCGATCTGGAGCGTTGCTTTTTCATTTCTCGCAAGATCTATCAGTATACCTTCAAGCCTTATCATTTCAGGAATAACTACATTTAGCGCGGCGTCCTTAAGCCTTAGCGCCTCTGCGGTGGAAATTATGTCATTTGAAGTGGCTGTCAAATGTACAAATGGTTTTGCCTCATCAGAAACCTTTGCCCTGATGCAATTTACCAAAGCGCGGATGTCGTGCTTAGTCTTCTCCTCTTCAGCATATACATCTGCCGCGGTTATCTGCTCGCAGGCAATCTCAACTTCCTTGGCAACGGCTTTTGAGCAGAGCTTTTTCTCCGCAAGCACATTAACAAGCGTTTCCTCAACATGCAGCCTGTATTTTATCCCGGCTGATTCTGAAAGATAATCCTTCAGCTTCTCAAACATTTCCTTGTTGTTGCCATAATACCTGTAGTCAATCGGGCTTATTGTGTCGAATGGGTTCATTTTTCCTCCATAAGATAGCCGTATTTATGAAGATTTTCCTTAATCCTCTTAAGAATCGGCTTATCATATACCTTGAAAGCAAGCCCTGTAACCTTCTCATAAGCCTCTATGTAAAGCCTTGCAGCCTCAACCCTTACATCATCGGGTATCGGCGGAATTGCGCCTTCGCCTATGAAGCCCCTGTCAGCAAGCCAGGTCCTGACATATTCCTTGTCTATTTTGCGCTGCTCCTTGCATGCATTGAAAAGCGCTTGATACGTGTCAGCGAACCAGAACCTTGATGAATCCGGGGTGTGAATCTCGTCTATAAGTATGATTTCTTCGCCAAGCTTTCCGAACTCGTATTTTGTGTCAACAAGTATCACGCCCTGCTTTGCAGCTACATCTTTGCCCCTCTCAAAAAGCTTGAGAGAAATCTCATTTATCTGTTCCATATCCTCCCTGCTCACCAGCTTGCGCTTCACTATCTCATCGCAGCTTAATGACTCGTCATGTCCCCCCTTTTGGGCTTTGGTGGAGGGAGTCAGTATTGGCTTTGGAAGCTTCTGGTCTTTCTTCATGCCTTCGGGCAGCCTGTTGCCGCAGAAATTCCTTACACCCTGCTTGTAGTTGTACCAAATTGAAGTTGTTGTAACGCCAGTCACATATTCCCTTACGACCATCTCTATCGGCAGCGGGTTGCATTCCTCCACAACCATCACATTTGGGTCAGGAGCGTGAATCATGTGGTTCTTTACAATATCTTTTGTATTTTCAAACCAGAATACTGCCATCTGGTTAAGGACCTGGCCCTTGTAAGGGATTGTGCAGAGCACCCTGTCAAAGGCAGATATTCTGTCTGTCGTTATGATGACCCTCTTGTTGCCCTGCGTATAGTTATCCCTGACCTTGCCCTCATATTTCTTTCCCAGGCTTTTGAAATCAGTCCTGTCCAGGGCGTTTTTCAGCTGTTTCCTGATCTTGTCAGCAGGTATCATTTTGCCTCCTTGTCTGCGTCAATCACTTTTTTTGCAAGCGCAGCCCTGTAAGCATTAATATTCAAGCCAATAATCTCTGCAGCAGCGACAGCAGCGTTCTCTGCCCTGTTGACTCCAACCCATAATCCTGCTTTAGCCATTTTCATTGCCACAATGCCGTCATCAGCGCCTGTTTTTTCCGCAACAGGGCAGTAAATCACAAGCTCCTTTCTTGAAATAATCCTGTCGCCTATTTTTACGAACGATAAATTTACAGCGTCCTTTGCAAAGCCCCCTTTTGAATAATTCACACCCAGCTCCTTGAGCGTTTTCTCGCAGGGCTCATTATCTCCGACAAGATTTATTTTTCTTATGCCCTTCTCAATCATCACCGCGGCATTTGCAGCTTCCACTGCATTATTGACGCCTACAGCAAGCACAGGTATGCCTGGAGGCATCTGGGCTATGGAAAGGAAAGCATCCAAGCCATCGTAAGCGCCTGAGCATGGAACGCCGATAACAGGGCAGGTTTTCTGCGATGCAATCACTCCAGGAAGGTGCGCTGCAAGCCCTGCTCCCGCTATTATGACTTTGTAATTTTTTTTTAGTATCTCTGCCACAAGCCTCGGAGTCTTATGGGCAGAGGCAATCCTGAGCTCAAAGTCTGCCCTTCCCAGCAACCGTGCAATTTCGTTGTAAACTCCGCTGTCGCTTTTGCTCCCGAAAATCACAAGTATCATCTACATCAGCTCCTTTTTGGCATATTCAACTGCGTTTTCAAATATTTTCCTGCCGTCTGCAACCCTGCCAGGCGCTCTTGTCCATTTAGGATTGTTCTGAAGCGAGAGGTGCCTTTCAGGATGGGGCATCATCCCAAACACTGTGCCTGTTTCATTACATATTGCCGCAACATTCTGCATTGAGCCATTCGGGTTTTCAGGATATCCTGAGGTTTCACTTCCATCGCTGTCGGAGTATTTGAAAACTATCTGCTTTTGCAGCTTTTGCATAGCTTCATCGCTTGCCATAAGCTTTCCCTCGCCGTGCGCAACAGGAAGATACATCCTCTCAATGCCTCTTGTGAACACGCAGTCATTTTCCTTTGCAAGATGAACCCAGCGGCACTCAAACTTCTTTGAGTCATTCTGGGCTAATGTAACTTGCTGCTTTCCCTCCCAGGGCAGAATTCCTGTCTTGACAAGCACCTGGAAGCCGTTGCATATGCCGATAACAAGCTTTCCATCAGCCACAAACTTCATCAATTGGTCCTTTAGGCTGTGCGAGAGCTCGTTTGCCAAGATTTTTCCAGCTCCCAAATCATCGCCATAGCTGAAGCCGCCCGGGATTGCAAGAATGTGATAGGAGTCAAGCTTTTTCCTGCCGCTTATTATTTCATTTATGTGGACCTGCTCGGTTTTTGCGCCTGCGAGCATTAATGCTGTCTCAGTTTCGTTGTTGCAGTTAATTCCCGCGCATCTCAGCACAACAGCATTTACCATTTTAGCGTCGCCTGCCAGCAGTTTTTTAATTCAGATATTTCGCTGCTTACTGCATCATTGCCTTTCAAGCCAAGGATTTTCAGCATTGTTCCTCCGGCAGAACCTATCTTGGCGGCAGCATCCATCATCGCAGCCTCAAAATCATTTTCGCAGCCCTTCTTAACTTCAACAATAAACCTGCTGTTTGACTCGGAAAATAAAACCCTGAAGTCTTTTTCTTTCTCATCACCTGAGTATGGCACTTTCTTCAGGTCAATCTCCATGCCAATGCCGCCGGCAAAAGCCATTTCTGAAGCAGCAACTGCAATTCCACCTTCACTGCAGTCATGGCAGCTTCTCACAAGCCATTTTTTCATGGCTTCTGAAAGCCTTGTCATGCCTCTGACAGCCTCTTCAGCCCTTACCCTTGGAACATTTTCGCCAATTTCGCCAAAAATGTTGTAATACTGGCTTGCGCCAAGCTCGTCATAGGTTTTCCCAACAATGTAAATGCTGCTTCCCTCTTCCTTTAGGTCCATGCTGACAACATTTTGAGCATCCATAACTGAAACAGCAGAAATCAGCAGCGTGTCAGGTATATTAACGCCCTTTCCGTCTATCTTTATCTCATTGTGCAGGCTGTCCTTGCCTGAAATAAAAGGAATGTCATAGGCAATTGCAATGTCCTTGCAAGCCATAGCCGCCATTGCAAGGCTTCCCAGCCTCTTTGGGATGTCTGTGTTGCCCCAGCAGAAATTGTCAAGCATCGCAGTATGCCCCAAATCACCTCCAACTGCTATAATGTTCCTGACAGCTTCATCAATTGCAGAGGCAGCCATACAATAACTGTCGATCAAGCCATACCTCGGGTTAATCCCATTGGAAATAGCAACAGCTTTTTCAGAGCCAAACACAGGCTTAACTACTGAGGCATCGCCAGGACCGTCATTTGCAATGCCAACCAAAGGCTTAAGGACAGAAGAGCCCTGCACCTCATGGTCATACTGCCTTATGACCCATTCCTTGCTTGCAACGCTTGGATGGGAAAGAATTTTCTTCAGCTCAGCATCATAGCTGGCTTTTTCCTTCAGCTTCGGCTCCTTTAGCTTTTTATCCTCAACAATTGCTTTTCTCGCCTGCCTTGGAAGGCCTGAGTGCAGGAAATCCATGTCCAGCTCAAGAACAGGCTTTCCATTGAACTTCACAACAAGCTTCTTTGTCCCTGTAAACTTGCCTATCACGCTGATTGGCGCGTTTTCCCTCTCGCAAATCTCAGTCAGCCTTTTGAGATTTTTTTCCGGGACAGACAAAACCATTCTCTCCTGCGACTCAGAAACCCAGATTTCCCAGGGCTTAAGACCCTGGTATTTCAGAGGAGCTTTCTCAAGCCAGACTTCTGCGCCTAATGACTCGCCCATTTCTCCGACAGCAGAGCTGAAGCCGCCTGCGCCGCAGTCTGTTATTGCAGTGTAAAGCCTTTCCTTTTGGGCATAAAGTATTGCATCCATTGCCCTTTTCTCCTCAATGGCATTTCCAATCTGCACTGCACTCACAGGAGAGGATTCCTCAAGGGCAACTGAGGAAAAAGTCGCTCCATGAATCCCGTCGCGCCCTGTTTTTCCGCCGATCACCACAATTGAATCGCCCTCGCAGGCAGATTTTTTCTCAAAACCTTTTGGCATTATGCCGGCTGTCCCGCAGAAGACAAGGGGCATCCCAAGATAGCCATCATGGAAATTTACAGAGCCATTTATTGTCGGAATGCCCATCCTGTTGCCATAATCCCTGACTCCAGCAACAACGCCTTTGAAAGTCCTTTTTGGGTGCAAAACGTGGGCAGGAAGCTTTTTGTCATAATCAGGCATCCCAAAGCAGAAAACATCTGTGTTGAAAATCGGCTTAGCCCCAAGCCCTGCGCCTATAACATCGCGTATTACGCCGCCGATGCCTGTTGACGAGCCGCCATAGGGGTCAAGGGCAGACGGGTGATTGTGAGTCTCAACTTTGAAGGCAAGGTAATTTTCTCCGTCAAAGTCAATTATGCCCGCGTTGTCCTTGAATACAGAGACGAGCCATTTTTTGTTCTTGGAGACTTCATTTGTCGCGGCAACAATAGTTGACTTGAACAGGTTGTTTATGGTCTGATGGCTGCCGTTGTTCTCAAGAATTATATCGCCGCTGAAGGTCTTATGCTTGCAGTGCTCGCTCCACGTCTGCGCGATGCACTCGAGCTCTGCATCAGTGGGGTTTCTTCCCTTGCCCTGGAAATAGGACTGTATTTTCCTCAGCTCTTCAATGCTTAATGACAATATTCCCTTGACGCTGATATCCATGAGCTCATTGTCACCCAAGCCAAGAATTGAAACCTCATTAACTTCATCAGAGCTCTTTGCCTCTGCAGGCTTTTTGCCCTCTGCCTTAAGCTCACCTGAGCCATAGCTGTAGTGCTGGACCTGCTCATTAGCCAGCATCTCTGTGCAGATTCTTCTGATTTCATTTTCAGAAAGCTTCTCTGAGAAGAAATATCTCGCGGCAGCGGAAGCAGAATTTACCTTTACGCCAATATCCTTCACTGCCTTAACAATGCTTGCCTCAACAGGGTCTGTGACATTTGACTTGTAAGCAACTTCAACAATCCAGCCTTTCCGCTTCCTCGGTGAAAACCTGTATTCCTGGGTTATCGGGTCAATAAGAACCTTCTCTGCAACATTTTTCTTTTCCTCATCAGTGCAGTCGTCATAGAAATAGTAGATGCTGCTTACAGCGACATGGCCCGCATCAATGCCAAGGTCTTCAGAGATTTGCCTAGAAATTCCGGCGTCCTCATTCTTTCCGAAAACCTCAACTGTCCACATATTTTATCCCTTCTCCCTTGACAACCTTTCCGATAACGAATGTTTTTTCCCCAATCAGGCGCATTGCATCATTTGAATCTTCTTTTGCAACTATTGCAATCATTCCTATGCCGTTGTTGAAAGTCTGCCGCATGTCCTCCTTAGGAACATTCCCGAGCTTTTCAATCAGCTTGAATATTGGCGGCACAGGCCAGTTTTCCTTAATTTCTGCACCAAGGCCTTGGGGCATTATCCTGGCGATATTTTTTTTAAAACTCCCGCCTGTTATGTGAGCCAGCCCCTTTACGAGCTTTTTCTCAATCAGTGGAAGCAGAAGCGTTGCGTATTCGCGATGGGTCTTGAGCAGCGCTGAGCCCAGAGTCTCGCCAAGCTCTTCAACATAGTCGCTTACCTTGCATTTGTTGTCCTTGAAAAATATCTTCCTTGCGAGGCTGTAGCCATTGGTGTGCAAGCCGTTTGAGGCAAGCCCTATCAGAACATCGCCCTCTGAAATCTTTGAGCAGTCAATTGCCCTGTCGGCTTCAACAATCCCGCCAATGACTCCGGCAAGCTCATACCTTCCGTCAAAGTAAACATCAGGCATCTCTGCGGTTTCGCCTCCTGCAAGGGCTATGCTGAGATTTTTGCAGGCAGTGCTGACGCCCTTTACAATTTCCAGCATTATCTCAGGCTTTAGCTTTGAGGCAGCTATGTAATCAAGGAAGAAAATCGGCTTTGCCCCGGATGTTAAGATGTCATTTGCGCAGTGATGCACAAGGTCCATTCCAACTGTGTCGTATTTTCCAGCCATCTCTGCTACCATCATCTTTGTGCCGACGCCGTCAGCGCTCAATATAAGTATTGGCTCTTTCTCCTTCAGCGCCTTTAAGTCTATTCCGCCGCCAAACTTGAACATTGTGGCATTTGACACAGAAAGCCCTGTAAAGGTTGACTTCACCATAGCCTTAACTTTCTCAAGAGCCTTCTTTTTTATCTCAATGTCAACGCCGGCATCCTTGTAAGTTGTCATTCTATCCTCACTCCCTTCTTTTTCAGCTGCTCAGCCTTTTTCTTTGAGCATTCCTCGCACCTGAACTCAGGAACAGCGGCTGTGCGGTCATAATTTTTTGCCTTGACAAGCCTATAGCCGCGAGCAAGCTTCCCGCAGTCAACACAATTGACATTTTCCCTTATCTCCCATTCTGGAGCAAGCATCCTTGACGAGAAAATAAACCTGTCCACCCAGAAAAAAATCAGCCCGCCAACAAGGTTTGCGACAGATGCAGCAATCCAGTCCAGCCTTGTGCCAAAGATTGAAGGCGAATGCTTAAAAGCAGCCACTATCGGCGCAAGTATGGGTGTTGAAAGCTGCCACCTTATCAGGTATGCCAAATACCGCTTTATCATTTCGCTCCACCCCTGTGCAAGCCAGTTTCGGTCGCACTTAAGTGCGACTGTCCCTTTCCCGCCTTATCTATTGTGGCGGGAAAAGGGGCACCCATGCCACGCATGGGCGAAACTGGCGAAACCTGCGAACTTTCCTCACCTTTGCATGCCTTCACAGTGTTTTCAAGCAGCATTGCCACAGTCATTGGGCCAACACCTCCGGGAACAGGAGTTATATAATCTGCCTTTTCCTTTACAGAGTCAAAGTCAACGTCGCCAATGAGCTTGCCGCTGACTTTTGTCGTGCCAATGTCAATAACCACAACTCCTTTTTTCACCATATCAGCACTTATCAGCTTTGGTGAGCCAACTGCAACAACAAGAATGTCAGCAAGCAATGTATGCATCGCAAGGTTTTTTGTTTTGCTGTGGCATATGGTGACAGTGGCATTCCTGTTAAGCAGCATAAGCGCCGTTGGTCTTCCCACAATCTTGCTCCTTCCAACAACAACAACGTTTTTTCCCCGAATTTCAATTCCGTATTTCTCAAGCAGCCTTATCACGCCTTTTGGCGTGCAGGGCACCATTTTCTCCTCGCCTGTCAGGAGGCAGCCCATGTTGTAGTCATGGAAGCCGTCAACGTCCTTTTCCACAGCAATTGCCGCAAAGACTTTCTTCTCGCTTATGTGCTTCGGAATGGGCATCTGGACGAGTATGCCGTGGATTTTTTTGTCTGTGTTAAGCTTCCTTATCAGCTGGAGAAGCTCCTCCTCCTTTGTTGCCTCAGGCAGCTCGTAAAGCTCAGAGTAGATTCCGACTTCTTCGCATGTGCGCCTCTTTATGCCGACATACAGCTTGGAAGCAGGGTTATCACCGACAAGTATTGTCGCAAGCCCTGGCTTCTGCTTCATCGCAGAGATTTCCCTCTTCAGGGCAGCCCGTATCTCTTCTGATGTTTTTTTGCCGTCCAGCAATATTGCAGTCATTTTGCATACATCGGGAACTTTTTTGAAAGATCGATGACCTCCTTCCTGACTTCAGCTATCACGATCTCATCGTTTGCGTTCTCAAGCACTCTTGCGATGAGGCTGGCAATTTTTCTCATCTCGTTTTCCTTCATGCCCCTTGTTGTCATTGCCGGCGTTCCCAGCCTTAGACCACTTGGGTTGAATGGCGAGCGCTTGTCATAGGGTATCATGTTCCTGTTTGTGATGATATTGGCTTTTTCAAGAGACTCCTGCGCCTGCTTCCCAGCTATGTTTTTTGGAGTCAGGTCCACAAGCATAAGGTGGTTGTCTGTGCCGCCAGAAACAATCCTGAAGCCAAGCTTCTGAAGCTCCTCTGCGAGGGCTTTTGCATTCTTGACAATCTGCTTTGCATATTCCTTGAATGAAGGCTGCAGAGCCTCATAAAACGCAACAGCCTTTGCTGCCGTGGCATGGTCATGGGGGCCGCCCTGCATTCCAGGGAAGACAGCCTTGTCAATTCTCTCTGCGAATTCCTGTTTGCACATTATCATCGCGCCACGTGGACCTCTAATGCTCTTGTGAGTGGTCGTCATTACAACGTCTGTGAACGGGAAAGGGCTTGGATGAACTCCAGCAGCAATAAGCCCTGCAATGTGCGAGATGTCTGCCATTGAAATTGCGCCGACTTCTTTTGCGATGTCTGCAAACCTTTTGAAATCAATCTCTCTTGGATAAGCGGTGTATCCTGAAATGATCATCTTTGGTTTTTCCTTAAGGGCAAGTTCCCTTATTTTGTCATAGTCAAGCCGCTCTGTCTCGGGATCAACGCCGTAATGCACAAAATGATAAGTCTTTCCTGTGAAGCTCACAGGGCTCCCATGGGTGAGATGACCTCCTTGGGCAAGGTCAAGCGCAAGCACAGTGTCTCCTGGATTAAGGAGTGCGAAGTAAATTTCCATGTTGCCGGGGCTTCCTGAATAAGGCTGCACGTTGACGTGCTCTGCGCCAAATATTTTCTTGGCTCTCTCGATTGCAAGCATTTCCGCTTCGTCAACATACTGGTTTCCGGCATAATACCTTTTCCCTGGGTAGCCCTCTGAGTATTTGTTGTTGAAAACGCTTCCAAGCGCCTCAAGGACAGCGCTGCTGGCATAGTTCTCGGATGCAATAAGGTTTATGCACTCCTCCTGCCTTTTCTGCTCTGATGCAATAATCCTTGAAACTTCCTTGTCATCCATCATTCCACCTCAGCTCGTTAAATTCAATACGAATGGCGCAACAGTGCTGAACATCACTGCGTTGAATGCAACGTCTGTTGCTGCAAACCTGATGCTCTTGCTCAGGGTGCCGCCCATGAAAGCCACTATTATTGTGTTGGTAAAAAGCACGTAAATAATCGTGATGGATATCCCCAGCCGGGTTATGCTGATTGAGTTCCCGACTAATCCTGAAATGTAGCCTGCTGCAGCATAGCTCGGGACAGTGACTATGCTGAAGAATGACAGCCTTGTTGCAAATGCGTAATCAATCAACATTGAAACTGCGCCAATGACAGCGCCTATTGCCGGGCCATAAAGCACTCCGCTTATGACTGTGCTGAACATCACCATTTCTACACCTATCTGGTTCCTCCTGACAGTTTTAAGTATTGCACTTGATGCAATATTGACTGCCAGAAGAGCAAGAAGCAGAAGGTAATGCCTCAATGCAAAAAGCAGAAGGACAACTATCAAAGCAGTCCCGAAAAGCAGGTACTGCTTTGGCTTAATTGCCTTCATTTTCTGCCACAAGCTAGCCCTTCTCAACATTTATCACCCTCTGCTCTGTGATTATTATGTCCATAGGAACATCCTTGTTTTCTCTTGGCAGCCTGTCGAATAACTGCTCCTCAAAGCAAAGCCCGGCTTTTTTGCCGTTTGTCAGCTTCAGAAACTCGTCATAGCAGCCAAGCCCGAACCCAATCCTTGTGCCATTCTTGTCAAATGCGAGCCCAGGCACAAAAACAAGGTCAATCTTCTCATCGACAGCATCCGCGCTGGTTGGCTCAAGAATGCCATAGGCACCAGGCTTAAGGTTTTCAAAGCCGGTAAAGCCGCGAACAATTATCTGGCTTTGTCTTGTTACAGGCAGGAGAACTTTTTTGCCCAGGGCATTTGCTTCCTTGATTGCCTCTTTTGTCTGCGCCTCGTTTGGCAATGCACAGTAAAACATCACCCTCTTTGCAGCCTGGAATTCTGAGAGCGCAAGAAGATTTTTTGTTATCGCGGCGCTTTTTTCTGTTACATCAGGAATGCGCCTCCTTTTTTCCTTCATTGCCTGCCTTATGGCTTCCTTCTCATCGCTCGGGCAGTAGCCGTTGTCATACCTTGTTCCATCCACAAATATATCAGTTCCCTCAATCCCAAACTTTCCTCTCGCGAGCATCTCAATTGCTTCAGGATATATTGCCCAGTCGCCCTTTTCCTTCAGCGCTTCCATATTGCGCTCTGCTGCTTCCTTAAGCAGCATAGGATTTTTTTTCTCTTCTTCGCTTACTTTTACTTTCACCGGAGCCGAGACAACCAAAATCGGTCCTTCATCTAATCCTGAAGTGACTAAATGCACACTTGACCTTAACGAGCTGTCGCCGTTCATTATTGCAGCCTGGACAGACGGAACGCCAAGCATGCCTGCATACAGGCGTCTGCCGTTTTTGCCCTTCTTCCTTAAATCAGCAGGGTGTATGTTGACTGTTACGAAGCTGTCAGTGATTTCTGCAGTCACTATGCTCATGTATCCGCAAAGGGCAACAGCATCTGCCTTGTGCTGGCAGAGGAACTTCTTTGTCTCAGCATCATACTCTCTCCTTACATTGAGGTCTTTCCTGTCAGCATTTCTCTTCTCATAATAATCCTTTATGTCATTGCAGAGAAAGGGAATGACATTTTCAGCGGCGATATTCACAGCATTTGAATTTTTGTTGTCTGTGAATATTGCAACCACCCTGAAAGGCGAGCCCTCCCCGAGCTTAAGCTGGCGCTCAATTATCTTGCGGACGTTTGTGCCGCTGCCTGACAGCATGCAGGCTAATCTCATCGGTTCTTTTTTTGCCGAGTATATCGATTTCATAGCAAGTGTTTCCTTTTCTCATCCTGGGGAAGCCATTTTTGCTGCTGCTGGGTCTGCATTTCTATGAAGTGCGCAGCCCTTTCAGCCTTCTTTTTAGCCTCCTGCACATCATCATCGAGCGCAACAACCAGCCCCATTCTCCTTCCAATGTGGGCTTCAGGCTTTCCAAATATGTAAAACGAAATGTCCTTTCCCATTGCTTTCCACAAGCCCCTTATGCCAGGAACCCAGCCCTCGCACGGCGAAAGTACAACGTGCGAAGCTCCTGCCTTAATTGGCATTATCACATTGAACTCGCCCTGCCTGCTGCTTGGAATCGGAAGACCGCACACTGCCCTTGCGTGCAAGCCAGCTTCTGAGAAGCCTGCCTGATGGGTTGCAAAAGTCACCATGCCTGTGTCATGGGGCCTTGCAGCGCACTCATTGCCGTAAACCTTGTCTCCCTTTACAAAAAGCTCGCAGCCAAACAAGCCAACGCCGCCAAGAGCGCCGGTTATTTTTCCAGCAATCCTGTAGATTTCCTTCTCAACTTTTTCAGAAACTTCCGCAGGCTGCCAGCTTGAATGATAATCTCCCTCTACCTGGTAATGCCCGACGGGCTTTGGGAATGTAGTTGTTATTTTCCCGTTTTCGTCATAATGCCTGACTGCAAGCTCTGTTATTTCAAGGTCAAATGGTATGTGCTCCTCCACAATCATCTTCTCTCCAGAGCCTCTTGCATTAGTCTTTGCATTTTCAAATGCCTTCTTTATGTCTGCTTTTGACTGCACAAAGCTTGAGCCGTGGCCTGAAGAGGACATGATGGCTTTTACCCAGCAGGGATAGCCGATTTTCTCGCAGGCGTCCTGAAGCTCGTCAAGAGTGCTCGCATAAAGGTATTTTGATGTTGGCACTCCTGCTTTTTTTGAGATAAGCTCCCTTATCCTCTCGCGGTGCATTGCAGCCCTTACTGCTTCAGCATTTGGCACTATGTTAAAGCCCTCTTTCTCCAGCTCAGCAAGCAGGTCAAGGTTGACCGCCTCTATCTCAGGGATTATTGCGTCAGGTTTTTCCCTCTCAATAACTGCCCTCAGGAAGCCGGCATCTTTCATATTTCCTGTGTAAGAACGATGAGCAACCTGCTGACCAGGAGCATTTTCATATCTGTCAACAGCTATGGTTTCTATTCCCATTCTCATCGCTTCAATTATGGTCTCCCTTCCAAGCTCCCCTGCTCCTAGAAGCATAATCCTGGTTGCCTTTCCTGACAACGGCGCAAAAAGCTCATCCCTTTTCATTTTCCCGCCCCCATTATCTTTTTCATGTGGTCAACTCTTTTTCTCAGAATCATTTCAGTGCCTATGTCCTTTCTGTGGAAAACATCACCCTGCACCTTTGAAGCAGCAGCCTCTGCAATCCTTTCTGCTTCAGCAATCGTGTTTCCAATTCCGACAAAGGCAATAGACCTTGACTTGAATGTGTAAATCCAGCCATCTCTTTCGTCCACAGCAGCGTAGTATATCAGCGCCTTGCTGTCCAGGGGCACTATGATTTTGCCAGGCTTTGGCTCGTCAGGATAGCCTGCTGGAACAACATACTTGCACACTGTCGCCTTCCTTGCGAATTCTGCTCTTATATTGCCGAGGTGACCATCTGCCACAGCCTTGCATATGTCTGCAAAATTAGTCTTAAGGATAGGAAGCACATTCATTGCCTCAGGGTCGCCGAATCTTGCATTATACTCTATCAGCTTTATCCCCTCGCCGGTCTTCATGAAGCCGCCATACATGATTCCCTTGTATTCGCCATAGTCTTTTTTCAGGGCTTCAGCAACTTTCTCAGTAATCAGCTGGGCATCTTTCACATCCTGCTGAGTAAGGAAAGGAAGCAGCAAATTGGAGTCAGAGTAGCTGCCCATGCCACCGGTATTACTACCGCGGTCATCATCAAATGCCCTCTTGTGGTCCTGCACTGGAGGGAAGTGGAGGAAAGATTCTCCATCTGTGAGCGTCTGCAGGCTGAATTCCTCGCCGTCAAGCTTTTCCTCAATTATTACGCGAGTGTCTGTCTCAAGAACTTCCTGGCAATACCTCAATGCATCTGCTTCATTCATTATGTGCTCGCCAAAGACCTTTACGCCCTTGCCGCCTGTCAAGCCGTCAGGCTTAATCACATACTGCCCAAGGTCCTGCAAAAATTCCTGAATGCCCTCAAGATGTTCAAAAATCTTGAAAACTGGCGAGACATCAATCTTATGCCTTTGAAGAAGCTCTCTTGTAAAACTCTTGCTTGTCTCAAGCCTTGCAAGGCTTTTTGTAGGGCCAACGCATTTCACGCCGTTTTTCAGCAGCTCATCAACAACGCCTGCGGCAAGTGGAAGCTCAGGTCCTATTATCGCATATTCAATCATGTTCTCGTCAGCGAATTTGGCGATTGCCGACACATCATCAAGCTTGCCAAGCTCAAAGCCTTGCGAAGCATGCCTGATGCTTGGGTTGAGAGTATGCATGTATGAATAGACTTCTGCTTTGCCTGCAACCAAAGCATCAATTATTGCATTTTCCCTTGCCCCGCTTCCGACAAGAAGTATTTTCATTTTATTTCACCTGGTTTATGTGCTCTTTCCTGAGCTTTGCAAGCTGTTTTGAGCTCCTTAAGCTTGTCGGATATCTTCCTGTAAGGCAAGCCATGCACAAGCCGTTTATTCCTACAGCGCGCTGCAACGCATCAATATCCATATAAATCAGCTTGTCTGCGCCAATCTCCTTCTCAACTTCCTTTATTGTCCTCTTGTAAGCGATAAGGTCCTCCTGGTGCTGGAAGTCAATGCCGTAAAAGCACGGATACCTGATTGGCGGGAATGTTGACACAAGATACACTTTGCTTGCGCCAGAAGCCCTTAAAAGCTTCACAATGCGCCTTGAAGTTGTGCCCCTGACTATGCTGTCGTCCACAACCATCACGTTTTTGCCCTTTATCATAATCTCAATGGGCTTCATCTTCAGCTCCATGGCAGCTTCCCTGACTTTCTGCGTCGGCATGATGAAAGTCCTTCCGACATACCTGTTTTTGACAAGCCCCTCGCCGTATGGAACGCCTAAAGCCTCTGAAAGCCCCATTGCAGCAGGCCTGCTTGTGTCAGGAACTGGAATCACCAAGTCTATTTTGAGCTCTGGCCAGCGCTTCTTTATTTTTGCAGCCAGCTCCTCGCCCAGTCTTTTTCTCACCGTGTAAACTGGCTGACCCTCAAGCACAGACTCAACTGTTGAAAAATATACCCATTCAAAGACGCAGGCTGCCTGCCTTGCCTTTGTGACAATCTTTGAATGCATTTTTCCATTCTTGTCAACAAAAACAGCCTCGCCAGGCTTCAAGTCCCTTAAGTTGTTGTAGCCCTGAATTGTAAGCGCAATGCTCTCAGAGGCGAATGCATAGCTCATCTTTCCATTCTTGCGCTGACCCATCACCAAAGGCCTTATGCCATTCGGGTCCTTGAAAGCAAGAATCCCGCTGCCAGCAAGCAGAGCAATAACAGAATATGAACCTATAACCTTCCTGTGGACTTTTTCAACAGCCCTGAAAACAGCATTAGCGCCAGACTTCTTGCCATACTCATCGGCAAATATTTCAAGAAGCCCTTCTGCGTCGCAGTCTGAGCTCAGGTAAAGCTTTTTCTTCTTCTGGAGCTCGTTCTTAAGAGAAGGGTAATTCACTATGTTGCCGTTGAAAGCCATCGCAATGCCATTTGCAGAATGGGTAAAAAAGGGCTGGACTTCTGTAATGCTGTTTACGCCGGCAGTGGGATATCTTGTGTGCCCAATGCCCATTCCTCCCTTTAGCTTTTTTATGTTTTCCTCGGTGAATATTGAAGTTACAAGCCCCTTTTCCTTGAGAATGCCCACAGAACCAGTATTTTCATTGAACACAGCTATGCCCGCAGCGTCCTGCCCGCGATGCTGCAAGTGCACTAGGCCGACATAAACCTCACCTGCCGCGTGCCTGACTCCGCTGACTCCGAAAATGCCGCACATGCCCTGCACCCCCTTATCCTGAAAGTGTATAAATTTAGGTTCATTTATATATATTTTGAACACGTTTATGTAACATTGTAACGTGCTGCCTTTAGAAGGCACGGCAAGGCAGGGATTATAAAAAGGTTGAAATCATTTTGTTTGTCTTTCGTAGATTCTTTGAAGTCTTTCCGAATTTAGCAAAAAAGCTTCTAAACTTGTTATTTGATTACCATTTAACCTGAACCCATGTGTTCTTACAATTTCTTCAACCCTCTGAAAAGTTGGCATGGCTTGCCTTATTTGCTCTTCTAATTGAGGTACAGGAGTTCCATGATTCTCAAGAAGATATATGGGCATTTTGCCTTTCAATTGACGATAAATTTCCAAGAATGCTGGCAGGATTATATGTTCTCTGCCTCTGCTCATCTGTCCAGCTGTTCCAACACCCAGTTTTTCTCTATAAGCCCTCCTAACTGAAATTTGATCTATAGGACATGTTAGTAGAATTTGTATATCCGGCATTCTTATGCCAAATTCAGCATTTAATTTTCTGATTTCCTGCCAGGTATATCCTTCTGGATCAACCTGATATGCCCATCCAGTCATTTGCCACCTATCTAAGATAACATCTCGCCTTTGAACAGCTTCTGCTACATAGTCATCAACAACTTTTCTGCCAGCAGTGTATAGGTGTGCCAGTAATGCTTGCTGCTGTAGAGAGCCTTGAAATTGCGATGCATATTCCATTGCATTTTGTAAAACTGTTGTAGAGGCTGGAAATTCCTCAGAAGCTTTTTTTGCAGCTTGGAAAGGCATCATCTCTTTCAATAGCTCATTTACTCTGGATATTGTTGGCCTATGTTTATCACAAGTATTTTCTCTAACTACTTCTGCATCAAAGCTTCGCTCCAGAAGCATCTGGACCATCGAAGACTTTCCAGCTACAGAAAGCCCATCAAACGCCACAGTTTTATGGTTCATAATTCTAGGAGCAGTTTCAACTTTATAAAGCATTATCTATAAAATTCCACTCGCCTGTACTTGTGGTCGCAAATCGCAAACCTTAAATATTACTATGTGCTACTATGTGCTACAGTGGACACCGTTTCAATAAGGTTTGAGAGCGGATTTTTGCGCGATATAGAACTAACAATGAAAAGTAACAGGTATGCTACTAAAGCAGAGTTTATCAGAGAGGCAATCAGGGATAAAATAAAAAATTTAGAAAAAGAAAAAGCACTATTGAGGCTTGAGAAAGCATACGGTGCATCAAAGAGGAAGACGACCGACAAGCAGCTGCACGAAGCAGGAGAAAGGGCCTTTAAGGATCTTGAAAGACAGCTTAAATAGATTCAGGTCTTGCTGGCGTTGCCACGTCGCTTATCTTTTCAAAATGCTTGTCTGTTGCAACCAACTGAAAATAGTGATCCCTGCATAGAATGGCGTGGAGAGCATCTTTCCTTGGGATCTTCCTTAATTTAGCGATCTTATTAGCTTCTTCAAGCTGGTTCCTGCTAATGTGGAATCTTCTGCTGTTTTTAGGACTTAATGTTTTCAGAATCTCCTTTATTTCAAATTCGCTGTATTCAAGATTTTTTAGTTCCATAATCGTCAAATCAGAATAGCCAATCATTAGGTTCTCTTTTAGCAGTTTGCTGATTAATCTCAAGGCAATTTCGCCATTTTTGCCTCTTTTTTCATAGTAGTCTAGCCAAATCGATGTATCTAAGTAATAGCCAAGCATTCTAATATGGTTTACTTAAGCTTTAATAAACTTTGGCATTTTCTCGTCGGAGAATTTCTGAAAACTTCGCAAGATTTTCAGTGCCTGAACGCTCGTTGCCCTATGTCACTTGTAAAACTCCACTCGCCTATCTTTTAGGACATCATTGTAATCATTGATCATTTTGTTATCTGCTTTGGTTATATCAATCTCAACTACATCAACGAAAGTTCTGTCTTTTGGGGCAGAGGAGAGGATTTTTCCATCAAAAGAAGTAATCTGGCTTCCTCCTGTGAAAGTAAAATCATCTTCTCCCCTTTTTTCATTGCCTATACGGTTTGCAGTAACAGCAAAGACCCTATTCTCAAGGCATCTTGTGACCATTGCCTGCTGGCAATAAGGCAGGACTAAATTAGACGGGTGGGCAATTATCTGCGCTCCATGCAGCGCAAGAGTCCTGCTTGCTTCTGGAAAAATCCAATCAAAACAAACCATTACTCCTATTCTCATTCCATTGATATTATGAACTGGTAATTTCTTGTTGCCGGGAGTAAACCACAGTTTCTCTTTATTGAAAAGATGGATTTTTCTATACGTATCAATCACTTTATTTTTGTAAACCATGATTGATGAATTGTAATTCTTTTCCTCTTCTTTTTCAATAAAGCCAGCGACAATAACTGCTCCGGTTTTAGTTGAGAGTTCTTTAAGAAAATTTGCTGTTTCTTCATCGCTTGTTTCAGCCAGGTTTTTGGCTTCTTCTTTTGATGTGAAAGCATAACCAGTAGCAAACAATTCAGGCAGTACAATAAGATCTGCTTTAATATCTCCAATCAGCTTGCGGACTTGATTGAAGTTCTTTTCTTTCTCTCCAAAGAGAGGGGAAGTTTGTACATATCCGACTTTCATAGTATCAACTTTTGGCGTGGCACTTAATAAATTTACTGGTTCGGGTGTAATTAAGAAGAAACAGAAACCTTTATATAGCTAAAGTATATACAACGGCTATATGGTGACTGAAATGATTACTGTCAAGATGGATGACAAATTTCTGAAAGCGATAGATTCTGTAGTAGAAAAACAGGGCTATCAGAATCGGACCGAGTTTATCAGGAATGCACTCAGGGAGAAAGTTGATGAGGTAAAGCTGAAAGAAGCTATGATGCAGATTGCCAGACTGAAGGGGGCTTCAAAGAAGAAGACGACTGATGAGGAGCTTGAAAGAATAAGAGAAGAAGCATACGAAGAGTTATATGGGAAAGCTAAGTGAGTTCTTCTGGTTTGTAGTGCTCTGAAATGTCTTTAAGGTGCCTGAAATGATTATCTCTTGTTACGAGAATAAGATTATTATCTCGCGCTATTATTGCGTGCAACGCATCGCCCAGAGGCACACTTCTCTGAACTGCAACATTTTCCGCTTCCTTGCGCTCTTCCTGCGTTGCCATTATTTTGATCGTGATATCTTCAAACAATTTAAACATCCCCTTGATTTCGGGAATTGAGTAGTTTTTTTCAAGTTCTCTTATCAGAAGATCGGTAATAATAACAGAATCTCCTCTAGCCGTTATTATTGACAACAGCTTGAATGCATAATCACCTAGTGGCTCACTGCAAAATCCTTTTCTATTTTCGTACAAATCTACCCAAATTGAAGTGTCAAAGTAGTATCTTGCCATCGCAGACCAGATTGCCCGGCGCTTTAATAAATTTTGGCTTTTCTCGTCGGAGAATTTCTAGAAACTTCGCAAGATTTTCAGTGCCTGAACGCCCTTTGCCCCGTAAAAACCATTGCTATGTTGCTTTCGTTGCATGCTTCTATGCTTTCAAAATCTCTTAATGAGCCGCCTGGCTGGATTATTGCTGTGATTCCGTACTTCGCAGCTACATCCACTGTATCCCTGAATGGGAAGAAGCCGTCAGAAATCATCACAGAGCCTTTCAGGTTGCCCTTTTCTTTCTCCACAAGGGCGTCAATCTCTTTCTTTGCCTTTTCCTCTATTTCTCCTTTCTTGACTTTTATTGAGAAGACCCAGTAAGGCATGCCGTATTTCTTGAAGCAAATCATGTCAGCGTATTTAGTGTAAGCCTTCATTGCAGTCATCTCTGCTACCCCGACTCTGTCCTGCCCGCCTGTGCCGATTGCCACAGTTGCCTTGTCCTTGACATAGATTACAGAATTTGATGTTACTCCGCCAACCTTGATTTTCCAGCCGAAGAGCATGTCCGCATATTCTTTTTCTGTAGGCTTTCGCTTTATCCTGTATTCTTTTCCTTCGTGAGTTGCCGCTGCAGGCGCTAAATCTGCTTTGCTCTTTATTCCAAGGAGTTGAGACTGCTGGACTATTATGCCGCCGTCCATAAGCGAGCGGAAGTCAATAAACCTGATGTTCTGGTATTTTTCAAGCCGGCTTATGTTGCCAATCTTCATAATCCTAAGGTTTTTCTTTGCCTTCAGCAGCTTTAATGCTTCAGGTTCAAAGTCAGGAGCGCAGACGACTTCAAGATAATCTTTTACTGCCTCTTCAGCAGTTGCCCTGTCAAGCTTCCTGTTGAAAACAGCAACTCCGCCGAATGCAGCCAGCCTGTCAGCAAGGTTTGCCTCAATGTATGCTTCCTTCAGAGTGTCTCGCTGTGCAACGCCCGAGGGGTTGTTGTGCTTCATTATTATGACCGTAGGCTTCTCTGGGAAAAACTTTAGGATATTCAGAGCAGAGTCAACATCAGTCAGGTTGTTCATGCTCGGATGCTTGCCAACCTGAATAAGGTCTTCCTCAGAAATTGTGCTGACAAGCCCGTTTCCCGGCTGAATGTAGCTGCAGTCGCCAAGCTTTAAGTTGCCTCCAACAAGCTCATACAGTGCAGCTTCCTGACCAGGATTTTCACCATACCTCAAGCCTCTTTTGACAATCTGCCCGCTCTCAGGAATGTTCCAGGCTCTTTTTTTGTAGCTCAAAGTAGTGCCCCCGAAAGAAATCCGGAGCTCGTCTGGAAAATGCTCATCAACGATTTTTGTGTAGTCCTTCTTGAAGTCTTTCTTCCCAGCCATGTTTTACCCCATAAAACTCCTGCAATTTTTCATCTGGCACCGCAGAATAGTAATTGCTTATTGTTGACAGGTAATCTGCAAGATATTTGAGCGCCTTTTTGGCAAGTAAAATTCGCGTCTTTAAATCTATGGCGCCATTATTTTTTCTCAAATTCGAGGCAATGAGGTCATAATCGCTTGGATCTACCACTACAGTAACTCTTAGGAAATTTTTTGAAGCAGCCTCAATAAGGGAAACGCCGCCGATGTCTATATTCTTTCTTGCATCTTCATATGTGCCTTTTGCTGAAGCCGATGAAAAAGGATACAAATTTACAACAACCATGTCAAACTCCTTTATGTTGTGCATCTGCAAATAGGCAGACTGCTGCTCATTGCCCGGCTCTGCAAGTATGCCTGCATGAATCTTGGGATGCAGAGTCTTCACCAAGCCGGAAGGCATCTCCGGGAAGCCAGTATATTCAGAAATTTCTTTTAGATTCCTCAAAACTGACTTTTGCAGTTCTAAAGCGGTTCCGCTGCTGCTGTAAATCTCAATATCCTTGTTCTGCTTGACGAGATTTTCAGCAAATGACAGCAAATTCTTTTTGTCATAGGTGCTTATTATTGCCCGTCTTATTTTGACTATCTCATTCATTTCAGATACACCATTGTCTTTTCTCTCACATTATTAAGCGTCATTTCCCTTTCTGGACCTAAAGAAATTATTTCAACGGGAACGCCCGTAAACTCCACGAGACGCTTGCAGAAGCTTTTTACCCCTTCGGGCAAAGCATCATAGCCTTTTTTGCAGATTTCAGCGGCATTTTTCATCTCAGCCCAGCCCTGCAATTTTTCATAGACAGGCTTCCAGCCGCCAAGCTGCGCAGGAAAAGTTGTTCTTTTCACCTCATCTTTCTCATAAGCAATGGCAGCCTTCAAAGGAATATCACCAAGGACATCAACCAGCGAAAGCGCCCAGCCATCTTCGCTTGAAAGTCCGTTTATAACTGCAGAATATTTCAGTGCCACAAAATCAGGCATCCCGACTTCGCGAGCCCTTCCAGTTGTTGTTCCATACTCGTGCCCTTTCTTCCTTATCCACTTGCCAATCAGGTATTCGTCGCCTTTTTTTGCGCCAGCAATTTCATCTGCAGTTATGCCTGATTCTTTATCTTCTTTGGCAACCTGCTCAGGCTTTCCAAGCCTTGTCGGGAACGGGCCGCCGCCAACCCTGCTTGGATAGGCTTTTGCAACAGCAATTTTTCTGAAAATTCTTCCATCAATTCCCAGCAATGAGAAAGCTGCCTGCGCCGTGACATCAGTAGACGTCTGGTAAGGCTTTGTGCCATGATGCAAATCCAGTAGTGTCCCTTGCGCGCCCTCAAGAAGCACACTGCCTTTTTTGGCAGCTTCAGAAAGCCTGTAGGCAAGGTCGTCTATAATGAAGGGCTTGAGCTTTTGCCCGTAATCACTATAAGAATCGTAAATGCTTTCAACATCGACAGCGTTTGTCAGTTCGTTCCTTTTTAGTTCGAGGACTTTAATCAGCTTCTCCCTGAAACCATGGCCTACAAGGTCGCCTATGATAATTGCAGTATTCCTTCTTGCAGCGTCCTCTGCACAGGGACCTATGCCTTTCTTTGTGCTTCCAATACCTCTGCCGCCCTCTTCCCTTGACTTGTCAATGTCAATGTGATAAGGCATTATCACGTTAGCTCTTCCGTCAATGAACAGCTTTGGCTTGAAGCCTTCCTTGACAAGGTAATCATATTCATTGCACAATGTCTCAGGATTTACAAGGACTCCAGGTCCTATTGCCACTTTCTTGTTGTGGAAGACTCCTGAAGGTATTAGGTGGATTTTGAAAGTTTTGCCGCCAATAACTACGGTGTGCCCTGCATTATCCCCGCCGTTAAACCTTACAACCCACTCAGCATCTTCTGATAAGAAATCAACTATCTTGCCCTTGCCCTCATCGCCCCAATAGGCACCGACAACAACGATGTTTGCCATCTTCAGGAGTGTATGAACAGGCAAAGGTTTATATAGGTTTTGAACATGCTTATGCAACGGAATGAACGCCCTTCAAGAGACAAAAATAAAACTTCTCGCCGTCGACTGCCTGAAGGCGATGAAGGAGAAGAAGACCTTTAGAGTTCTTTCTAAGGAGCTTTCGCTTCCGGCAGGCGTGCTCAACAGGTATATCAACGGCTATGTCCTGCCAAAGCTGGAGCGCGCAAATCAGGTTATTGAGATTTTTTCAAAGAATTACCTCCAAAAAATAATAAACGAAAGCTCAAGAAGGGAGGGAAGCAAGTATATTGTCACTTCAGACATACTATCCCAGCCATTCCTTCTCAACATTATCTCATACAAGGTATCAAGGCAATTCACGGAAAAAATCCACAAGGTCTTCACTGCTGCCGTAGATGGGATACCCCTTGCGCTAAAAGTTGCGGAATTTGTTGATGCCAGGTGCATCTACGCAAAAAAAACTCAGGAAATAGCATTCTCAGACCATTACATCTCGAAGAGCAGAATGGAAGACAAGCCTTTGACATCGCCATTCTACCTTCCAAAAAACCTTCTCAAGAGAAACGAGAACGTGCTTATAGTGGATGATGTTGTAAGGGGAGGCACAACATTTGACGCACTGCTGAGCATCTGCGAGCAGGCAAAAGCAAACATCGCAGGAATATTCGCAATCTTCATGACAGGGCATGCCTACAGGCAGGTTAAAAAGACTTATAAAGTAGGATACTTATTTTTGGTTGAGGGATAAATGGGCTTAGTCAACTTCCTTGACCCGAACCAGCTGGTAAATGCATCTCAGCTTCCATTGCCGCAGCTGCAGACCATGGCGAACCTTGTAAATAACCTCTATGTTATAGTTGGCGGGATAGTAGGCTTGTCATTGATATTCATCCTTCTCAGATGGAGAGAAGCATATCTGTTCAGGAGAAGGATGGAGGAAGTTGAGGAAGGTCTCATACTCATTAACGAAAAGCTTGACTGCCTTCTTAAGAAAAAGAAGAAAAAGTAGCTACTGAAACTCCTGATTCTTGACGTAGCTGATACAATCGATATTCTTTGAGATGCTCCAATTGATAAGGTCGCAATAGCTAACGTCTGATTCGGCCTTTGCTAATCTCAGTATGCAGAGGTATTTCCAGTATTTGTCACCAATGCTTTCGCAGACCTTCAGGCCGTCTTCCGGACCTGAAACTCTGTAGATGCATTCATCCTCGTCCTCGCAAAGAGATGCATTTAAGGGTCGCCTTGCTTTTATTGTCAAGTAGGAAAGCTGATCAAACTCTTCACAAGCCACTGAATAATTGGTCTTTCTAGATGTAACCCATGAATAATTGATATTTGTAAACTTATAGCAAAATGCATCTGAATAGGCGCCCAATCTCTTCAAATTTAATACAGTATTTGAGTAGCACCTTAAATTTATCGGACTTGCGGGTGACCCCCAAAACTCTGACTGCAATTCTTTCGGCAGTTTGTCGCACACAGAATAATTAGTGCCGGCAAAATTCGCATAACATAATTGAGCTCTAGATTCACACGACTCATATTTTCCATGGTATAAAGGAAGATTTTCACAGAGTGATGGGTCGTCTAATCTTTCTGCGATTTTTTCATCGCAGTGCCTCTTCGCACAATCGTTTGTGAGTTTTTCGCACGCTGCCGCATTATCTGCAGTATTGCCAACGCGTATTCCTTGTTCGACAAAACAATTTTCATCTGTACAAGCCGGTTCCTTTATTTCGTCAGATTCTTCTTTAATACAGCCAATACTCAAAATTAAAAGCAAAATAAATAATGAATAACCACTTCGAATCATTGAAACCCTATCTCCTTGTTTAACGCTTTCAATGCCTTCACAGCAGCGCCCGCATAATCGCCTGTCTTGTAGTGCTCGTAGGCATAGTTAATTCCGCTGCTGCTGTTAATCCTGTGGATTGCAAGCTCATTGTTGCTTTTCTTCAGCTCAGCAACAACCTCAGAAGCTGTTCCTCCCTGTGTTCCAACGCCGGGAATCAAAAATGGAATTGTCCTGCCTGTCTTTACAAAGAAGGTTGAAATTTCTCCAAGCTCTTTCGGCGCAGTTGCGCCCACAACAGCTCCAGCTCCTTCAATGAACCAATCTCCAGAAACAAGCTCAGCTGTTTTCATAAAGAGCTTTTTCCCGTCAACTTCAATGCTCTGCAAGTCCAATGCGCCTATGTTTGAGGTCCTCACTAGTATATAGACGCCTTTGCCCTTTTTGCAGTATTCTGTGAAGGGCGTTATGCTGTCCCTTCCCATGTAAGGCGCTATCGTTACTGCATCAGCGTTCCAGAAGTCAAACGCCTCCCTTGCGGACGCTTCCGAGGTCTTTCCTATGTCTGCCCTTTTTGCGTCAAGGATGACAAGCAGCTTTCTTTTGTGGCACTCAGTTATCACGTTCTGGAGCGCTCTCAATCCAGGAAAGCCGTACTGCGCATAGAACGAGTAGTTCGGCTTGACAATGCCGGGCTTTGTTTTCTCTGCTTCAGCAGCGCCAAGTATGTCTGCGTAGAACTTTGTGATTTTTTTCTCAACGTCATTTATCTGCAATGGAATTCTCTCTATTGAAGGGTCCATTCCCATGCAGACAATGCTGTTGTTTTCCTGTGCTGCATTTCTCAGAAGCTCAATAAAATTCATCAGTCCAGTCTCCTTACTGTATTCTGACCCCGCTTCCGTATTGCAAGGATTACTTTTTTTACAAGCCTGTTGGGGTCCTTGTCATAAATCATTGTGGCGCCTGTTTCCTTGTTGCAGATGTTAATTATCTCCTTTGTGCGGTCTGCAATCCCGCCGCTGCCCTCCATTACGCCAATAACCCTTCCTTCATCATAAGCAATGCTGAACTCGTTTAAAGTTCCAGAGCTCCCATTGATAAGTATAACCGCATCGCAACTGCTGATATTCAGGACATTCCTTCCCTTAAAGCCAAAGCCCGAGTAGATAAGCACGTCAAAATCATCCTTTGGGAAATTGTAATGGTGGACATGCTCGTGCAGGTCTTTCGCAGGGGATATCCCGACAACAAAGCCGTCTGCCTTCTTTGCGCCCTGGGCAGCCTCATGGGGCACTCCGTAGCAGGCACCGTTTATCAGGATGCAGTTGTGCTCTGCAACAGATTTTCCAACCTTAAAAGCAAGGCTCCTTATGTGTTTGGGCAAATCAGTCCTGCCTGAACCCATTATCCCTATCTTAAGCTTCATTTTTGCACCTCTCCCCATGGAAAAATTATGTCCGGGCTGGTCTCAAGCATGTAGTCCGGCATTATGGCAGTGCTGCCCTTGATAAACAGCGCAGCAGTTTTCACAGAAGCGCCCTCGCTCTCAAGGTATTTTTTCACAGCCAGCATGCTCTTGCCAGTGTCTATGGCGTCCTCAACAAGAAGGATTTTCTTTCCATGCAAGTCATCCATTATTTTTGTCATTATTTTCCTCTTGCCTTCCTGCTTTTTGACAGCAACTGAATACATGTCCTTAATGCCAAATTTCTCGGCAATCATAACGCCGGGTATCACGCCGCCGCGAGCTACAGCAACAATTATTTCAGGTTTGAAATCAATCCTGCTGCAAATTTTTGCAACGTAATTCTGCAGTTCATCCCAGTTCATTTTCGCCCCCATTGCTCAGGATTCTTGCTCCACTCAAGGACAAGAGCCTGCTCCTCTTTTTTTATGTAGCCGTTTTCAGCAGCCACCCTCACAAGCGTCCAGAAATTGCTCAGCGCAACAAGCTTGCACCTCGCATCTGCAAAATTCTTCTCAGCAGACGCCATCTGGAATGAGAAAATTGCAAGGCATGCAACAACATCGCCTCCCTGTTCCCTGACAGATTCAACAGCAGCCAGTGAGCTTCCGCCCGTGCTTACAAGGTCCTCTATCACAAGCACCTTTGCGCCTTTCTGCATTACTCCTTCAATCCTGTTCTCCTTTCCGTGGTCTTTTTGCTTCTTCCTGACAAAAATCATGGGCTTATTCAGCCTTTCAGCAATCCATGCAGACCAGGGGATTCCGGCGCTTTCAGTGCCTGCAATAACATCAGCATCAAGATTGTTTTTCTTAATTGCTTCCAGGTAGAAGTCAACTATCTTCCTTCTTTCGGCAACATTGGACATCAAAAGCCTGTTGTCGCAGTAAATTGGCGAGATTATGCCTGATACATATGTGAATGGCTTGTCAGGTCTTAACGTGACTGCATTATTCTTCAAAAGTATCTCGGCGACCTCAACTTCCATACTGAACTTCCCTCCCTTTTGATTCAAAGAAGCTTCCTCTATTATAAGCTATCTCCCCATTGACAACAGTGGCAATAACTCTTCCACGAACTTTCATGCCGTCAAAAGGCGTCCATCTGCATTTGCTGGCAATATCTGAGTTTTTAATTGTTTCTTCTTTTTTCAAGTCAACTATCACAAGGTCTGCGTCAAAGCCTTCTTCAATTGACCCTTTTCTTTCAAGACCCATCAGCTTTGCAGGATTCTCTGAGCACAGCTTTACGAGCTGCTGCAAGGAGATTTTTCTCTCATTAACGGCATTCATCATCAATGGCAGCATTGTCTCAACTCCAGGAACGCCTGAAGGAGCTTTCCAGTAGTCCTGCTGCTTCTCTGAGGGAAGATGCGGCGCATGGTCTGTCGCAATGCATGTGATTGTGCCGTCATTTATTGCCTTCCACAAAGCAGCAACATCTCCTTCGCTTCTCAATGGCGGGTTCATCTTGGCAAAGTTGCCCATTTTTTTCATTGCAGCTGACGTCAAAAAGAGGTGATGCGGAGTAGTCTCACAGGTGACATTTTTTGCGCCAGCTATCAATGCAAGCTCTTCTTTTGTGCTTACATGCGCAATATGAAGCCGCGTATTATGGGCTTTGGCAATCTCAATCGCTTTTTTGACAGCAGAAGCAGCAACCTCGTTATTGCGGATTTTGCAGTGAACCTCTGGATTATGCTCATTCCTGTATTTTTCTTCATTCTTCTTAATCATTGCCTCGTCTTCTGCGTGCACAGTTACAAGCCTTCCGCACAGGAAAATCCTGTGCAAAGCAGCATCATCAGTCACAAGCAGGCTGCCAGTTGAAGCGCCCATATAAACCTTGACGCCTGCAACATTCTTTGCCGTGTTTATTTCAGCAATATTATCAGAAGTTGCTCCAAAATAAAAGCCGTAGTTGACAATGCTTTTCTTCGCAAGCTGCCTTTTCTGCTCTAACGCTGCCGAGGTCGTTGTTGGCGGATTATTGTTTGGCATGTCTATTATTGTGGTAACCCCGCCTTTTGCAGCAGCCCTGGAACCAGTAAGAAAATCCTCTTTCTGCGTTGCGCCAGGCTCCCTGAAATGCACGTGGCAGTCAATCATTCCAGGCAGCACAACAAGCCCGGAAGCATCAAATGCCTCTCCAGAGCATTTCTCAACAATTTTTCCATCTTCAATGAAAATATCCTTGTCTACTAAAGCGCCTTTGTAGAAGACTTTGCCGTTCTTTATAATCAAACCCATCTATAAAGAGAGCATAAGGCAGGTATTTATAATACTTTTTCTGCGGAAACGCCGGGCAACAACAAAATTTTTAAATTACTTTTACCTTTCCAAAGGAAAATGCCCACTTCGACAGTAGCTGAGGAAAGCAAGCCAAAACTAATCACTATTGACTATCTTCTTGAAGTCGAAACGCCCCACACCGGCACTACAGTAATCGGGCTTGCCAACAATGGGAGGAAGATATCAACGTTTATTCCTTTTAGCGAAAGGTCTGAAAGATACAGCCCACCTGTAGAACTGGAAGCTACTGAAGGTTACGGGACTCTTAACCCGAACGTCTTGCTACCCTCTGGCAGCTTTGACAGCAAGAAAGAAGAGCTTGGTACGGTTGTTGAGAAATTACTAGATGAGGCAAGTGATCCCCTTTTAGTTTTAGCGCCGTCACGTAAAGGATTTTTAGCTTCAGCCCTTGCTACTGTAGCCGTTGGGGTCCCAACGGGAGTATTAGTCCTGATTCAGTCTTTCTTTAGTAGCGTTGACTTCGGGAAAGTATACGGTAGCATGGCTCTTGCCGCCCTGACTTTCTTCGGTGCTACTTCTTATTACAGTTTAAGGTCACTCCATGGAGGAATTGCTTACAGGCACCCAAAATTTGTCAAAGGGCTAATAGCCCATTGCCGTGAAGCTGGATTGGTAAAACCTTCTTATGGCAGCTAAATCTGCAAAGGAATATATAGTCAAAACCGCCTATTACACGCATCCTGAGAGGTATCTGAAATGAGAATATCCTACGATAAAAAGGCTGATGCAATCGACATCCGCTTCCAAGAAGGGAACTATGAGATAAGCGAAGAAGTAGCCGAAGGCCACTCAACGCTATTTCTGAAATAACAATGAAGGCTGCAGAGGTGGCATGATTCCTAAAATTTCACTCTCCCGTCAAGTGCAGATCCTTAATCCTTGAGAAATCTTTTCTGTTCAGCGTAAGAAGCTCGCAGCCATTTACTACGGCAGTCGCCGCTATAAAGACGTCACGGAATCCCACTTGAATCCCTTTGCTGCCCAATTCCTTCGTAATCTCACTGGCTTTTCTTGCTGCCT
This sequence comes from Candidatus Woesearchaeota archaeon, assembly GCA_043807015.1. Classification (GTDB taxonomy): domain Archaea; phylum Nanobdellota; class Nanobdellia; order Woesearchaeales; family UBA10216; genus JAZDGJ01. The sequence goes on from JAZDGJ010000061.1 coordinate 33,526, forward strand.
TGTCATCAAATTCAAGCAATTCCACCAGGCTTGCAAAATTCTCAACTGCTTTCAAGTTTGTCTTCCTCAGCAAGAGCTCAAAAAGCGTAATTGTCGCTATGAAAACCTCTTTTTCTGAAATAAGGTTCAAAATTCCAGCTGCTTTAGCTGTTCCATTAATCAGCTCTATGGCAGCGTCAGTATCTATGCATACCTTCTGTCCCATTCTTTCCACTTCTTCCCAGCCCACTTCATAACTCCAGCATACTCAGTATCGCCCTTCAGAATTCCTGCTATTGCCACCAGTCCTTTACCGAGCTTTTTCTTTCCCTTTGCCGCTTCAAGGGAATCCCTAATTACCTCGCTGAAGCTCATTTCACTGCCTTTGGCTTTCTTAAGAGCAGCATACACGGCATCCGCCACCATAATAGTTCTTGCCATACATATGTATATACATATTCATATATTTATATTTTGTGGTTGTGGAAGAATGGCAAACCTTACATGGAAACTGCCATCAAAGAAATTCGTTTCTGCTCATTTTCCAAAATAATGCCTTGTTCCAGAGCCATCTCTGTGATACTGCCCGAATTCCTTGATTGAAAGTGCTTTTTCCCCGCTCAATACAGGACCTATCTTGCACAAAGGAACGCCTGAGTCATCAACGCAGCAGCTTCCGCACACTCCAAAGCCGCATTTTATGTAGCGCTCGAGGCTTACCTCGCACTTTACCTTATTGAGCTGGCACAGTTCTGCAACTCTTTTCAGCATCGGCTCTGGACCGCAGGCAAAGACCTTCTCTATGCCGCCGTTTTTCAGCAATTCCTCAAGGATCTCTGAAGCAAAGCATTTCCTTCCAAAACTTCCATCGTCAGTTGTGAATACAGTGTTGATGCTGGCTTTTTGAGCCCTTTGCCTATAAATTAGTTTGTTGGCGCTTTTTGCGCCTATGACAAAAGTCAGCGCTATGCCCTTTCTCTTTGCCTCTTCTGCCAATGGGAACAATGGCGCTGCGCCATAGCCTCCGGCAATGAGCATTATTCTCTTGCCCTCAAGGGAAAAGCTTGAGCCATAGGGTCCCATTATTCCGAGAAGGTCTCCTTTTTTCAGCTTGTGAATGGCCCCTGACACTTCACCAACATTGCAGACAGTGATTCCAAAGCCGCCTTCACCATAATATGAAATGCCGAAAGGTTTTGCGCCAATGCCCGGGAGCCACACCATTAAAAACTGTCCTGGCTTTGCATCAAGCTTGTGCTTGAATAAAAAGCTCCTTATGCCTTCAGCTTCAACGATTACCTCTTCAATTTTCAGCATGACAGGAAGCTCATTCATGGGCTTTTCCCCTCATTGCTTCAATATTTCTGTAGTTGCACTCCTTCATTAAAGCATCAAGCTCTTCGCACACCTTCCTGAAAACATCTATGCCGCGGTAGTAGACTGCGCTTCCAATTCCAACAGCAGATGCGCCTGCAAGAATCATCTCTGCAGCATCGCTGCCAGTCATCACTCCGCCAGTGCCTATTATCGGGATACTGACAGATTTGTAAATGTCATAGACGCATCTCACCGCAACAGGCTTTAGAGCAGGACCTGATATTCCGCCAACAATACCCCCAAGCACAGGCTTGGCCGTCCTTACGTCAATGACCATTCCAGGACCGAGGGTATTTACTGCCGTTATGCAGTCAGCTCCAGCATCCTCAGCAGCCTTTGCAATCCTACCTATGCCCTCAACATTTGGTGAGAGCTTTATGAACAATGGCAGCCCTGTCTTTTTTCTTATGGCAGAAGTTATCTCTGCAGCTGCCTGAGGTGTGCTCTGGCCGCCCATGGTCCCAAAGCCGGGTGTGTGGGGGCATGAAATCACAGCTTCAACAGCGGCAAAGCCCATGTCATTAATCTGCTCGGCGAGATAAGCGAAGTCTTTTGTG
>JAZDGJ010000062.1:0-10483 GCA_043807015.1 Candidatus Woesearchaeota archaeon
GTTCCGACAAACATACAGGTTCTGCTGCATGCAAACCAAGCAGACCTGAAAAAGCTGAGCATAATCACAAAGCCAGTGCGCTCAATCTCAGGCGTTTCTGTTGTCACAATAATGACAAAGCCGATTGCCTGCCCGCACGGAAAGTGCAGCTACTGCCCTGGCGGCATAGCAAGCCCTTTTGGGGATGTTCCCCAGAGCTACACAGGCAATGAGCCTGCGTCAATGAGGGCTGCACGGGCATTTTATGACCCTTACCTCCAGGTATTCAACAGGCTTGAGCAGTATATTGTGACAGGGCATGAGATTGACAAGATTGAGATGATTGTAAATGGAGGAACATTCACCGCAATGCCCATTGGCTACCAAGAAAGCTTTGTGGCAAGCGCGCTTAAGGCTCTCAACGACTTTTCAAATTATTTCTTCACCCCAAGGCTTGACATCAACAAATTCAGGAAATTTTTTGAGCTGCCTGGAAACTTCAAGGATGCTGAAAGGGTAAAAAGAGTGCAGCAAAGGATTCTGCAGCTCAAAAAAAAGGCGGCACTTGAGAAAGAGCAGAAAAGAAACGAGACTGCCAAAGCAAGGTGCGTTGCATTATGCCTTGAAACAAGGCCTGACTGGTGCAGGGAAAAAGAAATCAGCAATATGCTGAGATTTGGCGCAACAAGGGTGGAGATAGGCGTTCAAAGCATTTATGACAAAGTTCTCAAGCACGTCTGCAGGGGGCATGATGTTAATGCGAGCATAAAGGCAACACAGATGCTGAAAGACTCGTTCCTCAAGGTGTGCTATCACATAATGCCTGGTTTGCCGTTGACAACAAAAAAGATGGATACAGAGATGTTCCGCGAGCTTTTTACTAATTCAAACTTCAGGCCAGATGCCCTGAAAATATATCCCACAATGGTAATGCCCGGCACAAAGCTCTATGATGAATGGAAAAAAGGCAGATACAAGCCCCTCACCACAAAAGAGGCAGCCGAAATCATTGCAGAAAGCAAGAAATTCGTGCCAGAATACTGCAGGATTATGAGAGTCCAGCGCGACATACCGACAAAATTCAGCACAGCGGGCGTTGACAGGACTAATTTAAGGCAGTATGTTAACCTTCTGCTCTTGAAGAAGAAAGTAAGGTGCAATTGCATAAGGTGCAGGGAGCCAAAAAACAGCGCCGTTGATTTCAGCAACGTGAAGATTAAGGCAGCATCCTATGAAAGCAGCGGCGGAGAGGATAGCTTTATTGCTGCAGAAAGTGATAATGTGCTGCTCGGCTTCTGCAGGCTAAGAATGCCTTACAAGCCTTTCAGGAAAGAAATAACTGCCAAAAGCGCAGGCATCAGGGAGCTTCACGTCTATGGCAAGGCAGCGGCACTGTCAGAAGAGGGCAGCATACAGCACAGGGGCATAGGAAAAAAGCTTCTTGCCGAAGCGGAAAAGATTGCCCGCGAGCGCTATGGCTGCAACAAGATGCTTGTGATTTCTGGCATCGGCGCAAGGGAATACTACAGGAAGCTTGGCTACAGGCAGGATGGTCCTTACGTCAGCAAAAAGTTATAGCAAACTATATAAAGAAGTTCCCTCAAAAATAAAGCCATGGCACTCGCAAAGCTGAGAAGATTGGTTCTGGACGTGCTAAAGCCGCATGAGCCTTCAATCATCGTGCTCTCGCAGCAGATTAGCGCGCTGAAGGGCGTTGACGGAGCAGACATCACAATTGTTGGCGTTGACCGCAAGGTGGAAAACGCCAGAATCACTCTTGAGGGGGAGAACATAAACTACGACAATGTCGTTAAGATAATACATGACAACGGCGGATCTGTGAAGAGAATAAACAAAGCCTCTTCTGGCACAATAATCGTCCACCATCCGCACTCCCTCCTGCGTGAATGAAAATGCCTTCTGAGAATAACTTTTTCAAGGAACTCCGGGAGTATAACTCCCTGGTCAACATAGACCAGATTGCCAGAAGATATTTTGTGATAAACGCATTTGACGGCGTGCTTACGACACTAGGCATACTTTTAGGCGCATTCCTCGCAGGGGCTTCAGATGCAAAGCTGATATTAAGCGCAACCATAGGAGCTGCAATTGCCATGGGCATATCAGGCATATGGGGCGCTTACCTCACAGAAAATGCTGAAAGAAAAAAAGAGCTGACAGAGCTTGAGCTTATGCTCCATACGAAGCTCAAAAAGACGAAGTTCGGCAGGGCAACAAAGGCAGCAGGTGTAATATTAGCCTTGGTTGATGCAGTTGCCTCTTTTGTGCCTACAATAATCATTGTGCTTCCATTCTTCTTCATTGGGCTGCTTCCAAATGCAACCATTGCATACTATTCTGCATTCGGGCTCTCGCTTGCAATACTTGCAGCACTCGGAATCTTCCTTGGAAAAATATCAAAAGAAAATATGGTCCTTTCAGTGTTCAAGATGCTTGCTGCAGGCGTTGTTTGCGCAGTAGTACTAATTGCTCTCGAGATGATTCTTTAGGGTATAGTCAGATCTCTTGTGAGGAAAGCCGACTTTGGTCATAGTCGGCTCGAAACAGAAACACAGGAAAGTTGACTGCACCATTCTTTAGCAAGCTTTTTAATAAAAAACTGTTTCCAGCCCTGCATGGCAGACACAATTCCAGGAACTGAAAAAATACGCCTCAAGGACAGCTTTGTTGAGCACTACAAGCAGCTGCTTGGCAAGGACTATGACAGGTTCATGAGCACTTCTTTCACTTACCTCAACAAGAGCATAAGGGTAAATACTTTGAAAATAACTGTGCCTGAGCTGAAGAGCAGGCTTGAAAACAGCTGGAGGCTTAAACAGGTGCCTTGGTGCAGGGAAGGCTTCTGGATTGCCGGCGAGAGGACTGACATAGGCAACCTGCCTGGGCATGGTTTGGGATATTTCTACGTGCAGGAAGCTGCAAGCATGATACCTCCTGTTGCCCTTTCCCCAGAACCAGGCGAAATTGTGCTTGACATGTGCGCCTCGCCTGGAAGCAAATCCACGCAAATTGCCGCAATGATGAAAAACCAGGGCTTGCTCATCGCAAACGACATAAATGGGGAAAGAATGAAGCCATTAGGCATAAATCTGCAGATGGCTGGCGTAACTAATGCCGTTCTGACACTTTCCAAAGGGCACCGCTTCAACGCACTGCCAGGGGTTTTTGACAGGATTTTAGTAGATGCCCCCTGCTCAGGCACAGGCGCAATAAGAAAAAGCCTGAAAACTTTGCAGATATGGAATCCCTTCATGGTGAAACGACTTGCGGGCACTCAGAAGATTCTGATTGACACAGCATTTAACATACTCAAGCCTGGCGGCGTAATGGCTTATTCAACATGCTCAGTAGAGCCTGAAGAGAACGAGGCAGTCGTTGACTCGCTGCTGAGAAGGCATGCAAATGCTGAAATTGAGAAGATTGACCTTGAAATCAAAAGGTCGCCTTGCATTACAAGCTATGACGGCAACACCTACAGAAGCGAAGTGAGCAAATGCCTTAGGATTTGGCCTTTTGACAACGACACAGAGGGATTCTTTGTAGCTAGAATCAGAAAGGCCTGAATCCTTCAATCTTCATAAGCTGCCTGAGCTCTTTCTCAGATACAGCACAGCCGTCTATCTTCGCTCCCCAAAGGACGCTGTCAAGCAGTGTGCGCTTTATCTCAGGGATTTGCTTGCCAATAGCATAGCGGTCCAGAAGCTTTAGCTCAAAAGCCCTTGCCACCATCTCAACAGACCTTATCACCTTCATGCCGCCAAGCTCCTTTTTTATCTCCCTGATGATCTGCTGGTTAATGGATATTTTTGTGTGCAGCTTGTGCTCCATTATTTTGGCGATTCTATCCGGATTTTCAATAAGCTCCCTTGTGACGCGCTCGTCAAGGGCGATTGCGTCTGCGCTCATGGTTTTTGCAGCTGCTATCGACGCAGCTTCTGCGTAATGCATTATTGTGATGTTGGTTTCCTTAGCAGAGAAGCAGTTGTTTGCAAGGCTTAAAATCCTCAGAGTCAGCTCCTTGAATTTGTCATCATCCAGGACGGTCAATGTGCCGTTGTCAATGTACCTTAGCACTTGCAATGCCTCAAACTTGAAGCGCTTTGTCCTAAGAGGATTGTCAACCAGCTCTGCCTTTACAGACTCAGGAATAAAAAACGAGCCATTAAACCGCCTCTTGAGCGGCTTGACAAGCCAGAGAAGATTGTTCATAGTCAGCGTTATAAGAGGTCCTGAATCAAATACAATCCCGCTCATCTGAATAGCCTCCTCGCCAGTGCAACTCTTTCCCTGACGCCCATTACAGGAATGTTCTCATCAAAGACGTTCGTATTGCCTATGTAGCTCATAAGCTCCCATTGGGTTATGCCAAGCACTTTTGCAGCCCTCGCTGCAGATATGCCGTGGTCAAAGAGCTTGAAGCCCTTCTTTATCTCTGCCTGTTCAATAACATTCTTGATGTAAAGCCTCATCTTGGAGTCAACAGCAGAAATCCTTTCAACTATCCTGCGTATTTGGCCCCTGTAGCTTCCGATGTCATCTTTTTTCAGGCTTTCGCCAGCAGAATCAAGCATTTTCGCAATAATCCTAATGTCGCCGCTGCCCCTTGCTATCACCTTTGAAAGGGCATAGGTTACCACAGCAATCAAAATTGAGTCCTCATCCTGAAAGATTGATGCGTTATGGACCGTATGGTCGCTGAGCTCATGCAAGCCGAAGGAGTCCCGCTTAAGGACAAGCTTTTCGGCATCGTTAATCACTGCAAGAAGGTCATTTTTGATTATGTCATTCATGCCCTTTAAACCGCAAGCTATTTATTTAAGCTTTTCTGTAAAAGGGCATGCGAAATATTATTGGCGACTTGCAAAGCCTGCTCTACTCGGACATTATAAGAAGGGGAAAAATAACGCCATTCATAGCAATAGTCTCATTTATACTGACTTTTGGCATTGCCCGCCTAACTGTGACATACCTTCCGGGCTTTTCAATTGTATGGAAAGAGTACCACATCCATCATTTCTATTACGGGATATTAACATTAGCAGTTGCAGGATGGATAGCGCTTGTCTCAAACAGGGAAAGGATGAATAACCTTGCTGCTGCATTTTTCGGCATGGGGCTTGGCTTTATAACAGATGAAATCGGGCTTATGCTTACATGCGCCTCGCCAGCCAAGGAATGCGATTACCTTGCAAGGCAGTCATATGACCTGGCAATAATCATCGTACTGCTTTTCCTTAATATCATCTATTTCAAGCCCTTCTGGAGAAAGGCGAGATGGCCGTTACTGAAGCTTATTGGGCTCATGAAGAACCATAATAAGGGATAGTTCAAGCGCCACGTAAAAACTGCGATTTCGGGTGGCACGGACTCGTCGTTATGCGCCCGCAGGCGCACTGGTGGGCTTTAGCACCCAGGGTGCGTGCCCGCCTAAGGGCGCCAGACTTTGCTGGCATGCGAAACCTTTTTATAGTAATTGCGCCAAAAAAAGAATTGAAATGATGGACATTCTGAGGCAGTTTGTAGATAAGCTTTTCGGCAACCTCTTCAGGAGGAAAAAGCACATAAAACTTGGCTTATACGGCCCTCCAAACGGCGGAAAAACCACCCTGGCAAACAGGATATGCCAGGATTGGATTGGCGAAGACATGGGTCCTGTATCCACAATTGCCCACGAAACAAGGGAAATCTTTGTCAAGGAGCAGATTAGAATCAAGTCAGGAAGGAAAGAGCTCTCTTTCAACCTTGTGGACACGCCAGGAATTGCAACAAAGATTGACTATGAGGATTTTGTGAAGGCAGGACTTAGCGTGAAGGCAGCCAAAAAGAGGGCAAAGGAAGCCACAAAGGGAGTGATTGACGCGATAAAGTGGCTTGACGAGATGGATGCGGTGATAGTCATACTTGACGCCACAAAAGATGCAATGTCCCAAGTCAACATCACAATCATTGGCAACCTGCAGGCAAGAAAAATACCTGTGCTGATAGTTGCCAACAAGACAGACCTCAAAAAGGCAGACATCAAAAAAGTTGAGGCAGCCTTCCCGCAGTATGGCGTTGTAGGAATATCAGCCAGATACGGCCACAACATGGACAAGTTTTACGAGGCATTATTTGCCCTCGTAGGATAAACATGCTAACACTACAGTTTGTGCCATATCACGAAATCTTTGGACTTAGCCAGGCGAAGAAAATCAGGAAGCTGCTTGACATAGTAAAAGAAGACAAGATTGTCCTTATGGAAGGCAGGCTTAAAGTTCCTGAAGAGGCTGAGCTCATAAAGGAAACAATGGCGGCAATAGACGATCGCTTCAGCGGGATAGAAATTTCAGTCATCTCGCCAGAGCCAAAAAACCTTCCCTTCTTCGGGCAGATGAGAAATGCGCTTGTAAATGCGCTGCTTGGCGAGAAGTATGGGCTGACAGTGATTGGGCCTGCAACAATAGTTAAGGAAATCAAGAAAGACCCGAACAAGATACAGCTTCTGCTCTCTGAAGAGAACAAGAGAAAGAAAAAGGCAAAGAAATAAAATGCCCCATCAATGCGTAAGGTGCAACACTTTCTATGAAGACGGAGCAGATGAAATCCTAAAAGGCTGCCCCTGCGGCGGAAAGCTCTTTTTCTACATAAAGAAGGAAAAGCTGGACAGGATAAGGGACATGACTATTGCCCTTTCTGACAAAGAGAAGGAGCAGATTGAATCAGATGTCAAGGAAATCATAGGCGAGCAGCCAGAGGACGAACAGCCTGTTGTGCTCGACATGGAAGCCATAAGAATCCTCAAGCCTGGAAAATACGAGCTTGACTTGGTGCACTTATTCAAAAAAGACCCGCTGATATACAAAGTCGGGGAAGGCAAATACCTTATAGACCTAATCAGGACTTTTGCTTCTATGAAGAAATAGCTATGCGGGTTTTAACACTTCTTCAATTATTTGATAAAGGTCTACCTTATCCCTGAATCTCAAGCCTAATTTTTCCCCCCTTTTTTCTAAATTCTCAATACTTTTATTATACTCCTCTGGGTGTGATGATACCAGAATAAACTTGGCATCAGGGTTCTGCCTCAGAGCAATAGTTACTGCATCCTTCCATCTGCCATGCAGACCGTCAATTAAATACAAATCAGCAGGCTTTTTGCCTTCCATCTCCTTCACAGACAAGGCATAATAAACTTCACCGCTAAAGCCCAATGCTTTGAAAAGAGCGCCAATGCCCCGATGGAGGATTTCTGCATCTTCCACTACGAGTACTCTCTCTATGCCCATAGTAGCGCGGTGAACCAAGAACATCTTATAATGTTTACTGCTTTGCAGCTTATTAATTTTTATCAGAGCTATTTTGAGGAAATAATCTCCACGACGTCGCGGTGCTTCAGCGGGTAATCCTTGCCGACTGTCAGTTTCCTCTTGACGTCAATTGCGCGGATAAAGCCGTTGCCAATGTCAGAATGGACCCTGAACGCAAAGCTCAGCGCAGTTGTGCCATGCGGCACTAGAAAGCAGTCCGGCAGAATCCTGCCATACTGGTCTGCAAGCTTTATGGCGACCGGGAAAACAGCTATGTAATTGAGCAACTTGAAAACAGCGGTGTTTATGGCATCCTGCACGCCAGTTGAGCCAAACTTCTCAAGCACGTTCTTTCTTATGAACTCAAGAGCCATCTTTTGCCTATCATTCATAGCCTGCTCGTTGATTATCTTGAAATCACCCTCGCCAGGCATGTATGATATAAGCCCTTTCCTGTTTGCCTCCTTAAGCGCAACTTCTGACTCTGCGCTGCAGGCAACGATGATGTAATTTGGAAATTCCCCCTTAAGCCTCTCAAAATTTTCCTTTGCGCCAGGAACGTCAATTTTGTTTGCCGCGATAAGCATGGGCTTTGTCGCTATCCTGAGCTCAATGGCAAATTTCTTCAGGTCCTCTGGGGACCACTTTGTTGTATCAGCAGAATTAAGCCCGAGCTTTGCAATTGTCTCCTTAGCCAGGCTCTCAGTCACCCTTAAACCTGAAAACTGCTTGGCTATCTCCTTGTAAGGCTCCTTGTGCTCATACTGCACCTGCTTTGCAAACTTCTCCCATGTTTTGTTCAATATCCCCAAATACCACATGTCAAGCTCTGTCTCAAGGAATCTGATGTCATTTGCAGGGTCATTTGTTCCTGAAGCAACCACTTCGCCGCGCTCATTAGTGCCCCCAGAGCAATCAATGACGTGAATCAGGGCATCAGCCTGCCTCAGGTCGTCAAGGAACTGGTTGCCAAGCCCTTTCCCTTCATGAGCTCCAGGCACCAAGCCGGCAACATCAATAAGCTCCACAGGCACAAACCTGTTGTGGTTTATGCAGAAGCCCTCCCTTGGATTGCACTGGACTCCGAAATCAGTATCTGCGCAGTCAACCTTGGCGTGCCCTGCGCCGTGATTTGGCTTAATTGTCGCAAAGGGGTAATTAGCAATAAGCACATCAGCCAAAGTCAATGCCTTGAAGAACGTGCTTTTCCCGCAGTTTGGCTTGCCTACAACACCTATAAGCATAGCACTCTGGCAACCAACGCTATTTTAAAATACTTTTGAAATGTCAGAAACCGCCAGTTGCAATCTCCTTGCTTCAGCTCGGGGTAACGAGGCGGTTTCTGAGCATCTCAGAAACGCCACAGCGTTTCTGATGACCATCAGAAATCCTTCGGATTTCCGAGGTGCTCAAGAACCGCAAGATTAGCAGGCGGTTCTTGACAACCCGTCATCAGAGCTTAGTAGTTACAAACATAAATATACCTCATAAGCCAATTATGGCATATGCCTGACATTAAAATCCCTGAGCTTGAGGTAATCTACAGAGGAATGTTTGTAATGCAGCCGCTCTACAGGGTAATCAGGAAATGGCTGATTGAGAACGAGTTCTATGCAAACACCTCCGATGGCAAAGGGGACCCAAGCATGGAGTCAAGCATGGAGCAGCTTTACCTTGAGAGAAGGGGCACTGCACATAAGGCGACAGAGAGGGAATGGCGCATCTGGTGGCGCACAGAGAAGCCAGTTGACAGGCAGGGCAAGAGCAGATACTACAAATACCACCTTGACATAAATTTCAACGTAATTCAGGGAGTTGACATGGAAGTGATGAGGGAAGGCAAAAAAGAGATTGTGCAGTTTGGCGAGCTCAGGCTTATGATAGAGCCATACATAGAGCTTCAGGAGATGTCTAAGCATCCTCTAATAGGATACATAGACTATTTCTTCAGGACAAGAATAATAAAAAAGAACCTTGAGGAGCACAGGAAGATGCTTTACCAGGATTCTTACAGGCTTCAGTCAATGATAAAGAAATACCTTGAAATGATGAGTTACATGCCTGAAGAGGAAACATTCCACAAGAAGTTTGAATTTATATAGACTTTTTTATTCTTCACTTTTGCTGTTTGAAGCAGTCTTCTTAATAGCTTCCACAATGCCCACTCCTTCGTGTGACATGAGATAAATCCCTGAAAGCGTGAAAAGTATGTCCCTCGCCCTTAACGCAAGGGCTAACGCAAGCCCGATATCAGGCTTTGCTCCGAATGCCACGAAAAGCGACATCTGCCCTGCTTCAAGAACTCCCAATGCTGCAGGGATTGGCACAAGCCCTGCAAGCCCCCATATAAGCATTGCGCCGAAAAGCAGGGCTGGAGACGCATCATAGCCGAAGACAAGAAGCGCAAGCTTGTATTCCAAAAACCTGAATGCCCAGACAAAGCTGTTCAATCCTATTGTCCGCAGGCTGTCTCTTTTCCTGAACCTGAAGAACAGGCGCATGTATCTTTCAACCTTAACTGCCTTCTCCTTAGCCCACTGCACAATCCTGTGTTTTGAGATGCGCGCAAAAAGCCGGAATACCGCGGACAGGGGCTTCCAATCCTTCAGCAGGGCAATGAAAAAAAGCCCTGAAAATAAAATAGCTGCTGCAATAAAAATTATGCCGAACATCTTTATCTCGGCCGGAAGCGGGACGAAAAGGATTATTGCAAAGACAAAGGCAGAGCCAAGCACGAGCTCAACCCCAAGCTCAAGAGCCCTGTCAATGAGCACTGTGGAAAGCCCTCTTGACATCCTCATTCCACAGTGCTTTTTTAGCAGGTAAGCCATCCAAGGCGAGCCGCCCATCCTTGCAGCAGGAGTTATGTAATTCAACGACTGCCCCATAAGCCTGTAGGAAAATGCCTGTTTAAAGGAGATGCTGCCGCCCTCGCTTTTGACTATGTAATACCACTTCAAAGCAATCACAAAGAACTCTACAAGCGAAGAAGCCAAGAATATGAGCAGGAAAAACAGAGAGCCCTCCAACAGGGTATTCTGAATATCGCCGACTCCCGCATAATGGAAAGCAACAGCGAGGATTATGACGCCTATTACAACTCCTGCGCCAATCAGAATCTTCCTCATGCCATTAGTCCTTGAGTCAGGCTATTTAAATTTAATTGCAAAAAGAAAAAAGCGAGCCTGCGGGGACTT
>JAZDGJ010000063.1:0-5545 GCA_043807015.1 Candidatus Woesearchaeota archaeon
ATCGGCGCCGGAATCCTTGGACTACCTTATGTGATTTCCAAGTCAGGTTTTCTCGTCGGCTTAGCACATATTCTTTTGATAGGCGCAGTCATCATGATTGTCAACCTCTACCTTGGCGAGATAACGCTGAGGACGAAGAAAAACCACCAGCTCTGCGGCTATGCTGAAAAATATCTCGGCAGTTTCGGCAGGAAGCTGATGGCAATTGCAATGATGGGCGGCATCTACGGCGCGATGATTGCCTACATGATAGGCGTTGGCGATGCATTGAACAGCATTTTTCCATCAGTAAGCGCATTTGTTTTCAGCCTTTGCTTCTTTGCAGCTGTTGCGCTGATTGTTTACATCGGGCTGAAAGCAGTTGAGGAATCAGAGCTTTTCATGAGCGCAGTTGTGGTGCTGCTTGCACTAATAATAATAGCTGTGTCTGTGCTAAGCAGCAGATTCTCAATCAGCAACCTCGCAACAATAAACTACAGCAATTTCTTCCTGCCTTTCGGGGTTGTGCTGTTCGCGTTTTTGGGAATGACTGCTGTGCCTGAGATGAGGGAAGAGATTGGAAAGCAGACCAAGAAGCTGAAGAAGGCTATAATAATAGGCGGAATTGTCCCGCTGGTGATATATGCTCTTTTCGCTTTTGCAGTCATCGGCATAAGCGGCGGCTCAGTCGGAGAAGTTGCAACACTCCACCTTGGGCAGACTCTCGGCAGGGGAATAGGGATTTTTGCAAACCTTTTTGCAGTCTTTGCAATGAGCACAGCATTTCTTGCTTTGGGGCTTGCATTAAAGGAAATGTATTGCTATGACTACTGCATATCCAAAACCCGTGCGTGGATTATTACCTGCCTGGTGCCCCTGCTGGCTTTCCTGCTTGGAATAAGGGGCTTTATCGCAGTGCTGGGCATAGTCGGCGTGTTCTCAGGAGGAATACAGGGAATACTTATAGCGCTTATGCACCGAAATGCAAAGAAAAAAGGCGACAGGAAGCCTGAATACTCGCTGCATGACAGCAAGGCATTAAGCTACGCAATAATTGCGATTTTCGCAATAGGGATTGCCTGCGAGCTATTTCTTTCGCTTAGGTGATTTTTTCCTTCTGGAAGGCTTAGCAGCAACTGGCTGGGTCTCAACAACCTGCTCTCCGCCGTTTTCTTCGCTCCTGACTGCAAGAATCACCGCGATTATGACGCCAAGAACCACAAGCCCTGAAACAATGTATAGCCAGTAGCTGACAAAGAAATCCCGCAAGTTCCCAAGCCAGCCGATTACTTTCGCCCAATTCCAATAGACATACCACCACACGCCAGCTATTACAGCAAGCGCCAGAAGTATGAAAAGCAAAGGCTTCCAGTGCTTGTGGATGAAATTTCTAAAAAGTATTATCGCAGCAATCAAAAGCGCAGCCGCAATTACTCCGATAATAGAATATTTTACAACAGGCCTGCTAACAGCGCTGCCAACCTTGTTTGCGAAACTGCCAACATTGGCTGCGAGCTTGCTAAAATTCATCGCTGGTTTTGTGGCGTTAGCAACCACGACGGGCTTCGTTATGTTTTTTGTAACGTTTACGGGCGTTGTAACATTCTTTGCGACTGTAACATCTTTCGTGACGTTCCCCGCAAGCTGCTTTGTTAAAAGTCCTGACTTTACCCCGTAGTAGGTGCCCCACACAAGCAGGGCTATAATAAGCAGTATGGCGAGAATTGTGATTATCAGCCTCCAGTTAATCCTCCTTGGAGCAGTAATCTCAACAGGCTCTTCCTCTGCTGGGAACATCTTCTCCCAGAAATAATGCTTCGGCTGCTTCAGCACAATCTTATTTGGCTGCTCCCAGGCTTTTTTCTCCCTTATGCTGTCAGCAAGCCTCTTTGCAAGCGCAACCACAAGCACTATTATAATAACCATTATGGGCAGCAAAATAAGGGCCCTGCCTGAAGTTGTGGACCACACTGAGGCAAGCACGCTGCCTGCAGGAGTTTTTTTAGCCGGGGCAGCTGACGCATTGGTGCACAGCTTTGCATTGAACTGCTGGCTCAGCCTCTTTGAAGAAATGCCGTTTGATATTACGCTATTAAGCTGATAAACCCTGCTTGAGCCGCAGGGGGCTGAAAAAACAAAGGCAACAACCTGCTCTTCGCCAGGCATCAGCATGAATGACAGGGGAGCAGAGACCGAATATTTCAGTGCATCCCCGCTCTGCTGCACCTTAAATGTGCTGGCAGTGTTTCCTGTGTTCTTCACAATAAAGCCCCCGGCTGCCGTACTGCAGGCGCATACGTCTACGCTGGCTCTGCCTGACGCATAAAAATCCTGGGCAGAAGCAAAGCACGCAGCTATGAGAAAAACCGCAATGAACAAGGTTAGTTTGCCCTTCATCAAATCCCCTCAATATTTACTACTTTAAAATAGAGTCTCTTTTATTTAAAGGTTGTGGTGCTGGAAAGGATAAAGAAAAAAGAAAGAGAGAAAAAAAGTAAAAAAGGGCTCAGTAGTATGTCTGGCTGCCCTCTTCGCCTTCGCCGCCCTTCATCCTTCTAAATGCGATTACAAGGCCCACGATGACGAGCACAACAACCAAAACAATAAGCCCTATCTCAAGCACTCTCTTGGCATTGGCTGCGCTTATGGTTGATGCACCTGCTGCGCTGCTGCCAGCTACGTTTGCCTTCAGGCTGATGTCCTGCAGGCTGTTGCCAGCTACATCGCTGACAGTCACCGCAAACATCCTCTCTCCTGAGGCTGTGCCGGCATTTGCTGTCACAAAGACAAACACTGTCTTTGTCTCGCCACCTGCCACATTAACAACGTTGCTTGGGCTGATTCGAACAGTGCCCCATGTTGAGACGCCGTCAGCGCTAAGCACGAATGTCTTGGCAGATGTGCCTGAGTTGGTTATTGCAACTGGGTATGCTGCTCCGGCGCCGCCGGCAGTTATCTGCTGCGTCTCGCCGCTTACTGTTATTGTGACCTTGCCCTCCATTTCAGCCTTTATCGGGCAGACATCTCCTTCAGTTATCTGGATTGTCTTTGTGGTCTTTATTGAGTCATCGCCGTCGTTGAATTCAACTGAAACGATTGCCTGGTAAGATCCCGGCTGTGCGCATACAGGTATCCTGAGGAAAAGCTCCTCTGAGCTTGTGGTGTCTTCTGAATCAAGCTCATCAACAAAGTCTGAAGCGCTAACGCCCAATGATGGGATTTCAACCTTGACCTTTATGCTGTCCTCGGTCTGCTCTCCGGTATTCTTTATCCTTACCGTAGCAAGCAGGGCTCTTCCAGCCTGGATGCTACCGTCAGGGTTAAAGATAACATCCCTTATTGTGACATCGTGCCTTGGCACGTCAACCTTAAGCCTGAAATTCTCGACTGTAAGGTCTCCATTTCTGTCAGCCACAATTACTCTCAGCTTGTAGTCATCTTCCTCAACTCTAGGAGGAAGCGTAAGCTTGAGGGTCTTTGTGTAGGTGACATTTGCCTCCATGTCGAATACTGAAGTGGTGTCTGAAATGGACTCCACGTCGCTGTGCTCATAGCCTCCTATGAAAGCCATGATTTCAACGTCATTTACGTCCTCGTCTGCAGACACTCTAATCTTAACCTCAAAATCAGTTCCCCTCTCGATGGCGAGCCTGTTTCCGTCAGCACAGCTTTCAACACTGCACACTTCAGTCCCGTCGATCTTTACTTCATCGATGTCAACTGAAACTGCCTGTGCATGCACCGCAGATACAACTAACAACGCAACTAAACAGAAAACCAACGCCAAAATTGTTTTACTTTTCATTTTTGTCCCCCCTAACTTTTTTTCTTGAACGACCAAATTCACTATGGGCAATTAAATCCGCCCTCATATATAAACTTTTCGTTGTTTTAGTATTTTAAAGTAGTCAATACAGATAACTATTCTATAGTTATTATCCTATATTTCACCCGCTTGACGTCGCCGTTGCCAACTGTTATCCTGACATAGTATTCACCCGGAGCGGCATTTTCAGCATCCAGCATAAGCTGCTTTACAGTGTCGCCACCTGACGAGAGCTTGAATGTGCTGCTGCTAGCCCTCAATCCAAGCTCAGGAATCATGATTGTTGCCTTCAGGTCCTTTAACTGGCTCCTGAAATTATTTTCGACGCCTATAACGCCGTTCACATCATAGGCGTAATAGACTGCAACATGCGGCAGCTGGACTTTCCTGGAATCCGCATATGCGCCGGCGCAAAGAAGTATCAGCATAACAGCAATCACTGCCAATAGTTTGTTCATTATTTACTCACCCTCCTGTTGATTGATGCATTTATTATATAAAGTTTTTGTTTTGTCGCTATTCTATAATAGATAAAAACTTTTAGCATCAAAAAATGAATAAATTTATAGGTTTGATGCCGATATTTGGTTGGTTAATTGCAAAAGAATAAATAAGTATCTAAAAACTGAGATGGAACATGATAACCATAATAGGCGCAGGCCCTTCTGGAAGCTATTCTGCCTATCTGCTTGCCAAAAAGGGGCTTGAGGTGCAGGTATTTGAGGAGCATAATATAATAGGCGAGCCTGTCTCTTCAACAGGGATAATCACAGGGCTTCTTGCGAAGCACTTCAAGGTGCCTGAAGAGCTTATTGTCAGCAAACCTGAAAACGCAAGGATATATTCTCCAGCAGGCGACTTCTTTGAGGTAAAGCTCAAGAACGACATGGTCCTGGACAGGGCAAGGCTGGACAGGCATCTGGCAAAGATGGCCCAGGAGGCCGGAGCAAAATACTTCCTGGGGCAGCGTTTTGTGGACTGCCAGCGCGAGAAAGACAAGTTCAGGATTAAGCTCTTCGACAAGGCAACAGGGAAAATCCGCGAGATAGTAACAGACCAGCTTGTCGGCGCAGACGGACCTTTGAGCAGGGTTGCAAAGTCCGCGGGTCTTTACGGCAACAGGGTTTTCTACACAGGGCTGCAGGCAACTGTTGACGTGGAGAATGACGGCTTTATAGAATTCTACCTTAATGGCAAGGACATTGCCTGGCTTGTGCCTGAGAACAAGAACACTGCCAGAGTGGGAATAGCTGCCTCAAGCAGGGCAGACTTATTCTTCAGGGAGTTCCTTGAAAAACGGATTGGAAAGGATTTTGAAACGAAAGTTCTTGCAAGGCAGTCAGGGCTGATACCTGTTTACAATCCGAAGATTAAGACAGAAGACCGAGCAGTTTACCTTGTTGGCGACGCTGCCACAATGGAAAAAGCCACGACTCTTGGCGGAATAAACCAGGGCATGATTGGCGCAATGGCTCTTGCAGAGGCAATCTCATCTGGAAAGAATTATGACAAGCTCTGGCGCAAGAAGATGGGAAAAGAGCTTTACCTGGCACTATTAATAAGGAAAGCTATGAACAAGTTCAGCGATGAAGACTACAACAAGCTTATCGCGCTTATGAACAAGCACAAGAACAAGAAGCTTCTTGAAGCTTACGAGAGGGACGCGCCCTCAAAGTTCATTTTCAAGATGGCTATGCAGGAGCCGGGGCTGTGGGCTTTTGTGAAGTATCTGTTCTAAAT
>JAZDGJ010000064.1:0-2741 GCA_043807015.1 Candidatus Woesearchaeota archaeon
AGCTAAATCAAGAATCCCCTGCGGTTAAAGCAATATTGGATGCCTTTAATTATATTCTTTATAAAGCAAAATAGCTTTTGCCCCCCTTAACGCACCAAAAAGGTCAGAATAAGCTAAAACCCCCTACCTCGCAACACAACCTGAGAATCAATGAATCTGGTTTAATTTAAAAATTTTTACAAGAACGCCTTGTACAAATTCCCGAAAACGCTTGCGCCGTCAAAGGGCGGCAGGGGTATCATGTTGAAGATGAACAGGAGCAGGTTAATCTGCTTTGTCATGTGCAAAAGTGCTGCCTGCTTCTTAAACCAGCCCTGCCTTATCGCAACCGTTGCAAGCACGAACAGCAAGAGATTCATTCCCGGGCCTGCAAACGACACAACCGCATGCGACAGCGGCGGAAGACTGGCAGCATAGCTGACATAGCCAGGTATGAAGAAGATGAAGCCTGAATTGAGCATCCTCAGGATAACGCCAATAGCGAGCCACGTATATGCGGCATGGAATGTTGCAGGAGCCCCAAATGAAAGCGCCGCAATCTTGTGTGACAATTCATGCAGCACTATTGCCGGAGCGGCAACTATTACAGCAGTCTTGAAGTTCTCCAGCTGCTCGTTTTTACTGAAGTGCTTCAATGGGTCATAGTCCCTTGCCATGGGGCGCCTAATGAAGCCTGAGAAGATGAAGCCAATCGCGGCTATCATAACAACGAGGTCAAACATTTCCTGCAAAGCGATGAAAGCCATAGCACTGTGGCAGAGGCAGTATTATTTAATAGTTTACCTAAAATTTTTTATAATCCGCAGGCAAACTCTACAGTATGACTGACCTCGTCTTGTGCCTGGGTGCTGGAAAGGGAACCTGGGCTGAGGCATACAAGCTGATACAGTCCGAAAGCTGGAACAAAGTATTCCTGGTGACAAACAGCTTTGGCAGGGAAAAGTTCCAGGCGCCTGACAACGCAGAGTTTGTGTTAATTGACGACAGGCTTCCAGCAAAGGAAATTCTGGCACAGATTAAGAACGGCTTGACTGGCAAGATATCTGGAATAGAAGTCGCAGTCAACTTTGTCTCAGGAGCTGGCAAGGAACACATGGCGCTGATTTCTGCGCTTCTTCAGCTCGGATTCGCGTTAAGGCTTGTAGTCCTGACTGAAAAAGGGATGGAAGAGCTTTAACTTTAACTATCTAAGAATCCTATACCACGAATACAAAAAGCGCTCTGTTGCGCGAAGCAGTTCAACATCCTGCCCTTGAAGCACGAGGCAATTGCCCCTGAATTCCAACAGCGTTGGAGCCTGGTTCTTTAGGTAAATGACAGATGCATTATTATTTTCGCAGTTGATTATGGGCCTAACGCTGCAGGCATCTGTCTTGTTCTCGCTGCAGGCAGCTACAGGCGTAATGTTGAATGCGTTTGTCATGCTCAGGCTGAGTTCTGCAGCTGAGAGAGCAACATAGGAAAGGTTTTCCTCAGAAGGGTCAAATGTTATGTATGTCTCGGGCTGGTTAAACCTTACATCTGCATTCCCTGTCAGCTCCAAATCTTCGACTTGTTTTGGATTGTAATGCAGCCTTAGGTTGTAGATGTTGCCATCCCTCTGCCACTGCGTGTTCCACAGCCCAGCATAAAACTCAAAAACAAACCCGTTTACAGTGACTTTTGGATTGTTGTCCATTCCTGCATAATACTTGTAAAGGGCGAACACGGCAATGAATGCCAGAATCACAATAACCACTGCAATAATAAAATTCCTTGTGGTCTTAGCTTCCTCTTCAGGCTTGGGCTCTGGCACTTTCTGTTCGGGCACAGCTGCGTCAGGCTTGAATATTTCTGCAGGAAGAACATCCCCCTCTTTCATTCAATCACGCCCAGTATGCCGTATGACAGCCTGTCGCCCAAACGCTCAATATCAATTGAAGATGTTGCGTTGACTATTATGCAGTTGTTTTCCAGGTATATCTCTGTGGTGTTGAACGAGTCCTGGACAAGAATCACAGGAACGAATTTTGTTGCATTCAGGCAGGTAACAACCGGCTTGCTAAAAGCATTGCTCGCGATGAATGCCTGCACGCCAAAGCTGCCTTTGGCTTTAAGTGCCTCGCTGACTGTATAGGTGAACCCTCCCATTGCGATTGCGTTTGTGCTGTTGGCGTCAGAAGTTATGTAAGCCATCCTTGTAGCTGTCAGCGGCTCCAAAACCGTGCCATTCAAAGGTATGAAATCAACCTGGCTCGGAAGGTAGGAAAAAGCCAATGTCTGCCCGTTAAGCTTCATTTCCACGCCAGTATTGCTCTGCGTGAAAGTGTAGCCATTGTAGGAGAGGCTGTTGGTGTTTTGCCCTCCCATTGAAATATCGCTGAATACAAAGCCGATTATGCTGCTTACCATCACCACTACAATAAGGATGGTTATGAGTATTTTTCCAAGGTTCCTTGCCATAGCGGTTGCAACTCCCTGAGCATATTTATACTTTTCGGAAGAGCGGGCTCTCTCCCAAGTCCTTGTTTTACCGTTGTTCGTGGCGGTCCATGGGATTTGTTGCTTCCCGCCAAAATATATAAGGGGTTAAGCAACAACCTTCGCAACGCTCAGGCGCAACGAACGGTAGGTTCGGAACAGAGCCGGAAGAGCAAAAACCTTAAATACAAGTTTCACAACTTTCAGTGTTTACTGAAAGTTACGAATATGGGTGCAAAGGAAGAATTCATCGGATTGATGACAGAAAATGCCAGAGCCAA
>JAZDGJ010000065.1:0-4394 GCA_043807015.1 Candidatus Woesearchaeota archaeon
TCTCCAGCGTGTACCAACCCTTCTTGAGATTGTGACTCTTGAGCCTTTTTCTGCGCATACAGGCAGCTTAAGGTCGCATGCAATGTAATCCTTCCTTAGCTCAGTCACTATGCCGACTGTGGCTGCTGAGTTGACATTGAGCATTAACAGCTCATTTGGCTTGATTGGCTCTACGACAAGGATGTCTTTTGCGCCCACTACCCTTTCAAGGAGGTGTATTTCCA
The DNA here is from genome assembly GCA_043807015.1 of Candidatus Woesearchaeota archaeon. Taxonomy (GTDB): domain Archaea; phylum Nanobdellota; class Nanobdellia; order Woesearchaeales; family UBA10216; genus JAZDGJ01. Next base: position 225 of record JAZDGJ010000065.1, read on the forward strand.
GCTTCAGCTTGTGCCATACAGGCGGAAGTTTCCCGGGAAAGCCGGCTATTGCTCCTGCCAGGGTGTCAGCCTTCACCACAGAAGGGTCAAGGCTTGTCATCATTCCGATTGAGCCGCCAGGCCTTATCTCGTCAACTTCGCTGCCGCCGGTCTTCAGGGAAATGATTTTTGTTGTAATCGACTTCCAGAATACCCTGCCCTGCTTCTCAATCTTTCTTCCGGGCGCTATCTCAATTGTCTCGCCTTTTTTGAGAATGCCCTGCTTAACAACGCCGCCGAGCACTCCTCCAGTAACCTGCTCTATTGGCGTTCCAGGTCTGTTGACATCAAAAGACCTCACGACATAGAAATACGGGTCTTTTAAAACATCTCTTTCAGGCGTGGGAAATTGTTCCTGCAGCGCTCCAATCAATGCGCCTATGTTTATGCGCTGCCTTGCAGAAATCGGGATTATCGGCGCGCCTTCATACGGCGTGCCTTTAATGAAATCTTTTATTTGCTTGTAATTGGCAAGTGCCTGCTCCTTTGTTATCTGGTCTATTTTGTTCTGCACAATCACAATGCTCTTGATGCCCATAATCTGCAATGCCGTAAGGTGCTCCCTTGTCTGGGGCTGGGGGCAGGGCTCGTTTGCCGCCACAAGAAGTATTGCGCCGTCCATTATTGTTGCGCCTGAAAGCATTGTTGCCATAAGGCTTTCGTGCCCGGGAGCGTCAACAAAGCTCACCTTTCTTATTGGTATCGATGTTTCTCCGCAGGCGCATTTTTCTTTTGTGGTAAAGGCATCCGGCTCTTTGCATTTAGGGCATTTCCTGAAGACTGAGTCAGCATAGCCGAGCCTGATTGTAATTCCTTTTTTTATTTCCTCAGAATGGGTATTGGTCCACTTGCCTGTCAAAGCCTCTGTCAGCGTAGTTTTGCCGTGGTTTACATGCCCAACTAAGCCGATGTTGATTTCAGGCTGCACCTGAAGCTCTTTTGCCTCTGCTTTTTCAGCAGCTTTCGGCTTACGTGCGCGTTTTGGCTCTGTTTTTGGTTCTGCCTTTTTTCTTGGAATGTAACTTCACCCCTACGGAGAAAACCGAAATTGTTTATAAATTTACCTGAAATAGATACTAAGAATGGCAAACGGCAGCAGCAAACTCCAAATAATCAGATGATTATTTTGATTAGCTAACTGGCTTCGCCAGTCCTTCTACTTCGTAAATATGAAATTCGCGTAGTGTATTGTTCCGTCGTTTAACTTCAGTATTAATTGACGACAGCTGTGGCTCCAGGATTTATTTGTTTTCCAAACATAGGTGTATTGGTTAGCGACAGAGTCGTATACGAGGTGCCCAGTAACACCATTCGGTTCAATAGGGTTGGCAAGAGACGAGTTATGACAGTTTATTTTTTGTGACGTAGGATAACCTGCTGCGAATATGCTTAGGCCCATGTTACCATTCAAGCTGAATTTGACTGGTATCGGACTCCCAGCCGTAAATTGGTTCAATGCCGGCGGATTACTTACGGGGCTGAAGAAACCATGCCACTGCCACGTGTTGCAGCCCTCGTCTACTGTGCCATCACAGTTCTCATCAACTGCGCCGTCACAGACTTCTGCTGTAGGTGTTCCCGGCGTACACGAATCAACAACTGATCCGGCTACACAGCTAGTTGCTCCTGTCGATGCACAAGCTCCAACGCCACACGTTGTGGGTGTTGGCACATAATCTTCATCAACTGCCCCATCGCAATCGTCATCTAAACCGTTGCAGGTTTCTGTGGTTGCTCCAGCTAATGGGTTGCATGTATCTCCACCCCATACTGAATTAGTGCATGTTTCAACTCCAGAATTACCTGAGCAAGCTCCAACTCCGCAGGTTGTTGGTCTTGTCAAATCCTCATCTATAAATCCATCGCAGTCGTCATCAAGACCATTGCATGTTTCGGTTTTTGGTGAGCCTGCCGTACAAGAATCAACAACAGATCCAGCTACACAGCTAGTTGCTCCGGTTGATGCACATTCCCCTACACCGCAAGATGTTGGCGTTGACACATAATCCTCATCAACTGCCCCATCGCAGTCATTGTCAACACCATCACAGACTTCTGTTGATGGCACGCAATTTTGAGTGCATACGCTTGGTTGTCCAATACATGTGTATCCTGGTTCTATTAGGCACACAGATGAGCAGCCGTCTCCATCGGCTGTGTTGTCGTCATCGCACAGCTCACCCTGGTCGACAACGCCGTTACCACAGATGACTGGAGGCGCTGTTGTTTCAAAGCATGACAACGGCACTATTATCAATGCAGTGTCAAGTATAGAGTCCCCTGAATCAGCTACCCTCAGGCTGGTTGCTGTGTTTGCTGCAATTGTTGCCAAAGTCCTTGTGCCGCTTGACGATGGTCCGTATCCATCAAGCAGGCCAACTGGCGAGCCCCAATTATCTATTGACACATTCACTATATCAGCCACCTGCATCCAGTCGGTAAATGAGCTTCCTGCATATTCAGGCCATTCTGACGATATTGCAAGCACTAAGCTATTTGCAGCTGGCGTGTAACCGTTAAGCTGCACACAGTCGTATGTGTAGTAGCCTTGCGGATTGTTACCGCATCTTGGTCCGCCCATGGATGTGCTCAAAGTTGTGTCAGCGTCAAGCGGGTTTCCTGATGAGAGTATTATCACGCCGTTGCACGAATTAATTGTAGACGAGTTCACCCCCTCTGCTACGAGCGTAGCTTTGGCAAATCCAGGCAGGTCAGCACCGTTTGTCACATATGCGCATTGACCAGGAACTGTTGCCAAAGCGCATGGATTTTCTGCATTTACAAACCATATTCCTATGAGTCCTATAATCAAATACAAAATTAGTTTTTTCATCAATAACACCCCCGAAAAGGTTCTATTTAGACGGTTTGGTAATAACCATCAATTTAAGAATTTTGCGCTTTCTTCTCATGATGCGCAGGGATCTCTTCTTTCTTCTCATGTGCCTTATGTTCTTCCTTCTTTGGCTCTTCCTTTCCCTCATGCACCTTGTGCTCTTCCTTCTTCTCAGCAGCCTCTTCCTTCTTCTCATGCACCTTATGCTCTTCTTTCGCTGCCTCTGCTTTATGGGCAGCAACAGGCAAAGGTGCAGGCTGTGCTGCTTCTTCCTTCTTTTCTTCCTTTGGCTTCTGCACAAAAATCTTCTCTGCACCTTCTTTTGTCATTTTTGCATTTATCTGCGAGATTTTAGCATGGATTGTGTTGCCGCAGACGGTTTTGCGCTGCTTTGTTCCCTTTGCAATCTTTTTAACGCCTACGCCTTCCACTGCAAGAATCCTTTTCCTTCCAACGCCAGAGAGGTCTTTTCTCATCGGGAAGCCGCAGAAATCGCTGCCGCCTGTGATCTGGAACTCATAGCCCCCAAGTCCGATAATCTCGCCCTTGATAGTGTCGCCTATCTTCAAGCCAATGAAGCGCTGCGAGGCAGGATCCTTCACTTCTCTCTGCATAGTGAGCCCTGTCTTGGGCTCTGACAATACCAGCTTGAAATCAACCATGAAACTCCAGAATCAAGCACTTATTTAAAAGGTTTTCGTTGCGAGCACCGAAGGGATAACCAGCAAAATAAGGGCAGCAGCCGCCAAGAAAGCATAAACCATTTTATTCCAGGCAAAAATCTTTGCTCCGTCAAAATTTCCAAAGGGCAGCATGTTGAAAAACGCAAGCCATGCGTTTATTGTGAGTCCGCTTACCGCAATGATTTGAATTATCTGAACCGGCACAAAAGCCAGTGCAAGGAAAACTGCAGCCATTACGATGTTTGCAAGAGGACCTGCTGCAGATATCCTGCCGTTCCTCACGCGGTCAATCCTTCCTGCTATGAAAACAGCGCCAGGCGCCGCAAATATGAAGCCGAAGAATGACATGATTATCGCAAGCACGAGGTATTGGTCAAACGCCCTGAACTCTGAAATAAAGCCGTACCTCTGCGCGAGGTATTTGTGGCAAAGCTCGTGCGCTACAAATCCTGTGCCGACAGTAATTGCAGAAACAAAGAGCGCAAACAAGAACGTGCTGCTAAACAAATTGCCGCCGCTGCTCATTATTGCGAAAGCCAGGGTTATTGCTGCCCATGCCCTTGCTATGTGCTGTATTTCTGTCTTTGAGAACTGCATAAATTGGGGTTGCCC
>JAZDGJ010000066.1:0-12628 GCA_043807015.1 Candidatus Woesearchaeota archaeon
AATGTTGCAACGCTGACCCAGATTCTTGGCAGCGGAAAGATTGCCCTTGACTTGAAAGAGCAGGTTGGAGAGAAAGTCGAGGCTGTGCCGAAAGGAACGAGGAAGGGGCAGACGAGCATTGAGAAATATTAAGATTTATAAAGAACAAAGCCTCTGAAACAAAATATGCTGCAACGAGACCCACAACAAAATAACTTGCCCATAAAAACTAAAATTGCAGTTAATTTCTTGATTATTACTGGGGTATTCGGTACTTTGCTCGGAGTTACATTACTTTGGCTTGGCGGATTTTTCTATTTTTTGCAAAGCTTAGTCTCCTTATTTTTGGGGGTTAAACTCTTATCCAAAAAAACAAAAAAGCGATGGGAAATCACCATAGCTGTGTTATCTGTAGAAGCCGCTCTTCTTTTATGGATCCTCATTTCTGGTCTTTTATATGCAATGATTGGTTATTATGCCCACATTCCTACAAAAGAGATTCTTTATAATAGTTTTATTAGCAGAGAAGGTGTAGTGTCTTTCTTTCTGCCGTTATTTTCAATACTGATTCCTTTAATTCTCTTATTGATTGATCGTAAAAATTTTTTAAAATTTGCAATAAGTCCTACGGTTCAGCAGCCAACCTCGCCCACACCAGCAAAAAACTGGTGGGACTTTCTTAAGGCAAGGAAAGAAATCGTAGTAATATTCATTATTTTTCTCTTAATTATTATGGGCATCCCTTCTTATATTTTGTATGTCATAATTCGCTTATGGCCTTTTTCACTTATAATTCTTCTTGTATTAAGTCTTGCGGCTTTGCCATTCAGGAATCTAAGAATGGTGGCATTCCCTCTGCTAAGCACAATTCTATGCGTGGGTTCATTTTCGCTCACCTATCTTATATCCCAGATCTCACACAGGGGATTGTCGTTTATTCTTTACGCCTTATTTTTAGCTGTTATTCCCTTAATAGCTGTCAAATATTCCGAAAGAAGCATAGTCCCATTTTTAACAGCATTTTTTCCCGTATTTATATTAGTATTTGTCCTACCCTTTGGTGGTTTTTTACTTCTGACAATTATTGCTGCAGTAATCTATGGCTTGGGACCCTATTTCCTATCTAAAAAAAGGATGCTTTTAGGAGCTGTTTTTTATGCGATTGGACTTATGCTTTCTTTTTCTGCCCCATGGCTTGCTATTTTATCTGCCTATGGAAATTAAGCCCAGAATTAGTAGATAAGTCTTTAACTTCATTTTTGTTAGACTTACTATGCAGCGCACCTGTGGTAATCTTTTCTAAATTACTGCCTGAACTGCCTCAGCTAGGTCGGAGAGAAAGTCGAGGCTGTGCCGAAAGGAACGAGGAAGGGGCAGATGGGGCTCGGGAAGTATTAAGATTTATAAGTCAACATAGATTACCTCTCTCCATGAAAATTATTTCCAGGAAAAATATTTCCACGGACGCTATTGCGAGAAACGAGGGCAGGCAATCGTGGCTTTTTTGGGAGACACTTATTTTTGTGATAGGCGACTTTGAAAACAGGGAACAACTTAGGCAGCAACTGATTCAGCCTCAAGATAAATCTGCTGCAAATGAACATCCTTTTAAAGAAAGGCCTGGCTGGTTTGATGCGACTTTTGCAGCAGACCAGAAGCCCGGCGATACGGATTACATACGCCGTAAAGTGGATTTATATGGCCCAGATAATGCAAGTGCGTTATATATTTTCCAAACAAGAGAGAGAGAAGTCCTTCTGATAACGAGAGAAGTGCAGGAAGGAATCAGAAAGCAAATCAGGGATGCAACAGCGCCTATTGGAGATAAAGACGGCGTATTCAATGTTTTCAAATACGGCGGAATAATACCCTATGCCCATTACTATTTAAGGTGTTGTTATAGGGAGCAGCAGGATCTGTCAAAAACTGCCGCAAAATCTCATCCTCCTAGAACCATTGAGCCCCCTAAGCAAGGAAAAATCCTTGCGATTGTTGTTGACGAGCACAATTCTTCAGCAGGAAACCTTGAAAGCACATTAGAAGCGGAATTTGCAGGGAAGGCAGATGTTTTCATGTCTGGTGTGAGAACAGGAGAAGAATATCTGCCGCTAATTAAGGCGTGGTTTAGAGGAAAAATAAATCCCAAAAACTACGAGAGCACACACTTTAACCCAGATAGATTCAAACAAACAAAAACTGGTCTGTTAGAGCCAAGCCACAACTACAGGCCTATGCGCATAGCCAAGCCATTAGCGGATTTATATTTTATTTAACTTCATTTTCTCAAAGACCCTTGAAACTGCTTAAGCTCTCCTTCTGTGAGAAAACGCCACGTTCCAGGAGACAATCCTTTCAAAGTAAGCCTGCCGATTTTTACTCTTCTCAGCCTGAGAATGAAATAACCCAATTCCCTGAAAAGGAGCTTGACAATATGCTTCCTGCCTTCATGCACTGTAATCTCCACAAGGTTTTTTCCGAGAAACCTGGCAAATGCCTTTACTGCACGCCCCTCAATCTCTATGCCCTGGTTGAGCTTTGCCAAATCTTCAGGCTTCATGTCGGATTTCAATAAAGCAGTATACGTCTTTGGGACTTCATACCTTGGATGGGCAACAGAATTTGCGAAGTCGCCGTCATTGGTCATTATTAGAAGACCTTCTGCGTCCGCATCCAGCCTTCCGACAGGATATAATCGCTCCTTAAGCTTGATTAGGTCTGTTACCTTGCGCTGGGCAAACCTGTCTTCAAGCGTGCTGACATAGCCTTTGGGTTTGTATAGCAGGATGTATTTCTTCGCCTGGAGCTGGACTTTTTTGCCATTTACGGCGATAACATCTTTCTCCGCATCTGCACTCATGCCGATAGTCGCGGTTTTTCCGTTGACAGAAACCCTGCCTTGGGAGATAAGCTCCTCGCTTTTTCTTCTTGAAGCGATTCCTGCCAAAGAAAGAATCTTTTGCAATCGCATCATTGTGGTGGCTGCTGCCTTCTCAGGCTTCCGACTAGGTGCTGCAGTGTGTCAACCTGCTTCATTAAATCTAATTTCTCGCGGTCATTTGCCTCAAGCTTCTGTGAATACGATGTAAGCTGGAAATCAGCTTCCTTGATTTTTGAGCTCAATGCAGAGAGCCTGTTGATTTCCTCCCTTAATTTGCCGAGGTCCTGCGATATGGCTCCTGCCTGCTGCTGCAGCCTCGTTATCTCATCAAACTTTTCCTTGAAGCTTGAAGTGAAGGCTTTCAATTCCTCGGAAATCTTGACTGCAATTGTGTTCTGGAGCTGGCTCTTGAGAACCTGCACATTCACTAAATTTGAAGCAAGCTCGTTCTTCAGCTTCTCTGCATGGACAGTGCCTTCCTTATATGTTGCATGAAGCTCTTCCTGGTAAGACTTTGAGGTACTGATGGCGTCTGTCAAATTTGAGACTGACTGGACAAGCCTTTCAACGGCTGCCTGCTGCTCACCAAGCTTCTGCTGGGATGCATCAAGCTTAGCCATTACCTCTTCAACGACCTTTCCGCCGTCAAATACTCCTCTTATCCGGTCAAGCACTGGCATGGCTGGCTCTGAATTGGGTGGATATAAAAATATTTTGGCTATTGCAGTTTTGAAAGCAGCTGCCTGCCGAGCTTTTCAGTTGCTGCAGCAGCAATCTGGTATTTTGCGTTGAAATCATATTGCAATTTGTCCAAGGGCTTTCCATTCCAGTCTGCCAAATAGCCGCCTGCCTCCTTAATCAGCAGGTAGCCTGCTCCGAGCTCATGCGCCTTTTGGCAGGGAGAGATATATGCATCAAACAAGCCGCTGCTTACTCCGGCGAGATGAAACGCTGCAGAGCCGAAGTCCTTCACCCAGGAAGAAGGATATATTGCCTCAAGGCTGCGAATATTATCTGCGCCCATGTAATGGTCTATTATTACCAAAGCTCTCCTGTCAAGAGATGTCCTTCCTGATGTTGTAACTTTGGCGCCATCTAAGCAGCAGCCATTTCCCCTAGAAGCAAGCCATATCCTGCCTGAATTGTGCTCAATAATGCCAGCGGCAATTGCATTCTCAAACTTCAGCTCAATGGAGTCAAAGATGGTTATAACAGTGCAGTACGGCAAAATGCCCCTGCCCCTGTGATAGTTGTCCGTGCCGTCAATGTCATCAAAGGTTATTGTGTATTTCGGGTCATCTGAAAGGACAAGCCTGCCGGATTCCTCGCTGAAAAGGACTGCAGGAATTTTCTTTTCCCTGAAGAAGCGCATTAATGCATCAGAAACTGCCATATCAGCCTCTGTAGAAATATCAACAACATGGGCATCATGGACTTCTTTGAGACCGCTGCTGCCTGCTTCCTCAATAACACTGCGGGCGAGCATCAATGCCTCTTTGCAGATAAGCTCGAAGTCCATGGTATTATTCACGTGTTCAAATATTTTAAATCTATTCTTTTTTGCTGCGCCAGCAGTAAATGCCGTAAAAAAGCCTGAGCAACATCTCAAGAATCATGGTAAATGCAAGGTAATACAATATTGTCTCCCAGAGAGCAGGGAACTGCATCAATGTTGCGATATAAGTGTTGAAATCGAAATATCGGATGTCAATAACGAAAATTCCCAAAAGCACAAAGGGTAGAAGCTTTGCCATGTCGTTTGCAAGGTCGTTGCTGATAAAAGCAACAACTCTTGTTGCTGCAACCATGCTCATAGCCATCAGAAGAATCAGCTCCGGCGACTTAGCCTCAGAAAGCGCTGCCACCATCAGCACCATAACAAGGAACCAGAAGAAAATAAACAGCGGCAGGATTACAATATACTCTGCAATGTAAAGCACCACACCGAAGAACTCCTCAATTCCTGCAAAATGTCCCTTGTACTGCTGGAGCTTAAGCTGAAAAACATCCTTATGGGCAAGGAACCGGTAAAATGTGAAAATAAACAAAGAGTATATTACAAATCCAGCAGTAAGCAGCACCAATGGATAGGTGAAGCTCTTTGCCTCCTCCATTGAAAGCTGTGCCGCGTAGCTTGTGAGGTTAAAAGGCATAATCCACACTTGGCAGCAGAGAATAAAAAACTTTCTGTTGAACAAAAACTTATTAAACAGCGCAGAAGTCATCAGCACTGTGCCCCTTTGGTCTAGTGGACAAGATAGGGCCCTGCGGAGGCTCTGACCCGGGTTCGAACCCCGGAGGGGGCACGCTTTTATAAAATCGTAGGGCGTTGGGGCCTAGATTAGGATAATATGCATTATTTACCCGAATTTTGACAAGATCTGCCGCCCTATTTTTGCAATATAGTCTACAGCTTCCTTGCTTCTTCCTTTAGAAGTAATGTGAATGAGGTATTCATTTTTGCAAATCCAAAGATGATAATAATAAACAGTTGGATCATTGTACTGACCCCCATAATCATTCTCATTGTTAACACGAAACCTGCTCTGATCCCCATAATCATTCTCGCTTATAAGTCCTTCGATACTGTACAAGTGCAGGGAATCATATTGGTATGAGCCATTTAGGGCTTCGTAATTTGCAAATTTCTGCAATTCAATTATTACTTGGGTATCATTCAAGCTGCTAATGTTGTAGATACAGATGCTATATTGCCCCATTGATGAATCTACAATATTTGTATAATTTTCCTCTGTTTGGCAATTAGTTCCATTGCCCGTAATCCCAAGTTGCTGAAGGTCTTGTTCATTAAGATCGCTTGTCATCCCAAGTTGCTGAAGGTCTTGTGCATTAAGCAACAGCTCCTGGGTTCCTGATATTGTATGGGTTGTCTTTATTGTTGGCCCTGATGGTGAGTCTTGCACTGTTGAGCATCCTCCGATAAGTATCAGGAGAATTGCTAAAATTATAGCTAGTTTCATAATATCACCTTCATTTTAGAAAGAGATTATTATTTTTAAATGTTCTTAAAAAAGAGTGCCAGCAGGAATTGACTTGAAAAAAGCCATGCGCAGGAATTCGCATCCAGGAACAACGTGGTGTATTCCACAGCCGCGGTCCTCAGTCAACCATAGACAATAGTCCCAAAATATCAACAAAAAGGTAGTCTTCCCGGGAGGGGGCACTTGCATTCTATTTCAATGCCCTGTTTTTAGCAGTTTGCATAAGCTTTAAATAAATCGGAAATCAATTTTGCCATATGGACTTGTTTTCAATATGGAGCACAGGTGCCGGCAAACTGATTGTGATACTGGGAGTCGGGTTTGCAGTAGTGTTTGTTATTTTCGTGTTCTTCTTCTTCTACCAGAGATATATGACTGGATAAACACCAAAAAATTTATAATTAGGTGTCTACAGAATTACAAAACTGAAATGGGGCAGGGGGAAATAATGTATTTTGAGCAAAAAGGGAACACAGTTGAGGTAGAGGTCCCCTACGATATTCCTCCAATGACAGTGTTCGAACGTCGAGACCTTTGCGGAATTCTCTGTGATGGAGAGTTATCGGATGACCAGAAGAGTAGACTTAAAGGAAAATTAGAAGCATTATACGCTCTAGGAGCTACGCGAGTTGACGGCGTCGTCAAAATGACTCTAGCCGATTCTCAAACCAGTTTAAAAGAGCTAATATTTAAACCGTATGGAACAGGCTGGATCGCGTTATATTTATGTTCGCTGCAGCAAACAGCAACTAAACCGTGGAAGACCCATCCCGAGGGCCCTTTTAGAGTTGAGGAGGGCAGCGTATACGCTGCAAAAATTCGTGAGGCTAAGGAAGAGACTCCGAAGAATTAATGATTGAAGAGAAGCAATTGAATAGGTGCCTTTTTTCTCGTTCGGTCACTCAGGCAAGTTCAACGCCCTCAGCCTCAAGCTCGGTAAAGTTGTGGACGTAGAGGCGAGGGTTGTAGTGAGGGTTGCCGCGCTGGAGCAGTGGCGCGCTGCGGTCCTGGTGCGACTTTGCCGTTCACGATATCCATGATCCGCGTTATAGTTGCTTGCATGCTGGTATAGTCGGTTATGATGCTCGTTGCTACCTTGTCACTTGATTCGAACCATATTCCCAGCTCTTGGTGAAATCCAATTACGTCAAGGAAGCCATTCCGGAATAATGTGCCATGAAGGCTCTGCCAATGCTTAGTGTACAGCTTTACAGGAATTGCAGGGGCAGCAGCCAAGTCTTCTACAATCTCATAGACAGGAACAATTTTACCTGTGGCGCTTGAAGCGTACATGAATGGCTGCGGCTCGCCTTTGGGTGCCCTACGGTAAAGTGCAAATACGTGCTCAGCAATTATTCTGGCCGCAATTTCAGGTTTTGCTTTGGGTGCAAGCTCAGGCTTCAAAGAGTCCAAAAGTTTCTTTAATTTAACACCGAATGTTTTAGCAGCATGTCCCATTGCCACGCTATTATGGAACAGATAGTTTGATACTTCACGTAGTTGTGCCAGAGTCTTCATGTAGTCCAGCCCTTCGCGTGGGCCAGCAACTGAATTTGAGTTTGGAGAATTAAACCGGACCAGCTGCATAAAGTTCTCCTGACCAAGTTCGTCGTTAACCTTAGAAACGAGATTCTTAACCTCTCTGGCGGACAATCTCAATACGGCTGCTGTGCCACCATCAGCGTGTTCATGGGGTGTGCGAAGCATAGGCCTCCCCCGTTCCACTGTAGCCTTCACTCCATACTTCATGAAGTGCTTAAGCTGGTCATCAAGATGCATGCGCTGATCTGGCAGAAATGCTGCCGCCACAAGAGTGCCGGAATCACCACTAATTAACGACTCAATCGCCCCTCGTTTAGTCATATCTACAAGTGACTCCTTGCCTGAACGGGTATTCATGAGAACAGCGTATAAAATAGTAGAATCGCGCAGTTTGCGGAGCTGATCTACTAGTGTGTTATCCCTCAGCACCCCAGGATTGCCTTCCAGAACATCACGGACTGTTTCGCTCCCGACTTCTTTTGTTGCTGCCTCGCTAAAAGCTGCAGAATAGCCGTCAACTATTTCACTAAGTCCATCTCTCCTGAAAAGGTCAAGCGAAGGAAGATCAACTCTCTGCGGAGGAAGAATCAAGGCTACTTTCGCTACTTTCTCTGTTTTTTTATCGGACTGCTCCTCAGGTCGTGCCTCAGGTTGTGCCTTGGGTTGTTTATTGTGTCGTCGTTTTCTGTACATAACTTCAACATCTCGCTTAACTAATGTAACTCTATTCGTCTCTTTGAACTCTTTCTTTCCTCACTCTTGGAGTCCCCTTATAAACTTTTCGGTTTCTGGCTTTTCGGAATTATTACCAATTGCCAAAAATCTTCACAAAACAATATCTTTTCCGGAGGAGGCAGAGAGTGCTTGTAAAAATCTGACATGATCGCTTAAGAAGTCACTGCCTTAATGGCATGTTCTTTGCCTGCGCGCCTGAGCCTTTCTGCAAGAACGCCCATGTAGAGGTCAACGAGCTTTGCAACCAGGAAATTTTCAGTGTTCAGCCGGTAAAGCTTTGCAACCCCTACCTGCCTTGTCTTGACTACAATGCCCTGCTCAACCAGCTTTGGAAAAGTTCTGTTCAGCGTTGTCCAGCTTATGCCTGCTTTTCTTGCGAGGTCGCTTAAGGTATAGTCAAAGTTCCTCCCTGTTATAAGGAAGTCCAGCAGCCTGGTAAAAGGCGTATCTCCAATCATCTCCAGAAAGGCGCTTTTTTCTCTCATGCCTCTCTGTATTGGAGCGCGACTATTTAAAAACCGCGCTTTCAAATGGCAGAGTTCTCAGCGCATTAGAACTGGAAGCCTTTCCCCGGAGGGGGCACTTATCATAAAATATTTATAATATCCTAGCTTATCTTTCATTATGAAACCAACACTATACGCGATTTTTGTTGCGGCACTGATGATTTTTTCAATTTCCGGCTCTGCCTCAATGATTATACCTGCAAATGATAATGCAAAGGACAACTCTGCTGCTCCTGAGAAATCTCCTGCTATAGGGGACAACTGGGATATTGGAAGGGTGGACTTCATCCACTACGCAAAGCCAGAGAGCCCTGCAAAGCCAGGAAAAACAACAACCTGCTACAAGCTGATGGGCGTAAAGTGGAATACTTTTCCAGTAAACTATGCCATTAACCCGACAAATACGCAGGGACTAAGTGAGAGCTTTATCACTTCTAAAATTTCAACCTCTGCTGAAGCATGGGATGCTGCGACTTCAAAGGAGCTATTTAACAATGAATACGCTGTGAATGATACAGCGGTTTACCGCGTGTATAATGGGCAGAACGCAATTGTCTTTGGGCCTTATCCAAACAACGGCGTAATTGCGGTAACATCTGTCTGGTATTCCAAGCGCACACGGCAAATCCTGGAGTTTGACATGCTGTTCAACACTTATTTTGCGTGGGGGAATGCAGAAGCAAATCCTCTGCTGATGGACCTGCAGAACATTGCAACCCATGAGCTTGGGCACAGCGTGGGCATGAATGACATTTACACAACAACGTGCTCTGCAGTCACGATGTATGGCTACTCCTGGGAAGGCGACATTGACAAGAGAAGCCTTGAGCAGCCTGATATAACCGGCTTGAGGAGCATGTACGGCGCCTGAAGGCAAAACTTAAATACTCCAAACATAGCCACGCCTGATAGAGCAGTTAAAAGAGGTGGGGGATATGTTATCAGGATGCAATTACGGAAAGACTAAGGTTCTATACCATCTGGCAAAGCTTTCAGACTATATTGAGAAGCACGCCATAGCAGACGCCAATACTGCAGGCCATCCGCTCTGCGCAAAGATGTTTGAGGAGATGAATGCAGACATTGAAAAGCACATAGACAAACTAAAGTCGGCAGTTGCAGGGCTTTCAAGGGAAGGGAAGTACTGAAACGGAAATTCTTTAAATTATTTCATTTTCTTACTTGGTATGTTACCGCAGTCAGAAAAGGAAAAGGCAGCAGCGGAGATTATGAACATGTTTGCCTACTATTACAGGGATGCCTGGGCGCCTGACAATATTTTTGCGGGAAAAAGCAGGGTTTGGGTGCAGGCTTTCAATGAACTGATGGAAAAAGGCTTAATTGTGAGGAAGAAAGAGGCTCCAGGCTACAAGTACAAGTGGGCTGCAGAGTTCCCTGAGGGGTTCTGACACATCGCCAAGTTTATATATCTGAAATGTGTTTTCCTTCCCATGGCTCAAGACTTGGTCCACAGGGCGGTAAGCAGGATAAGGACAGGAAAGACCTATGAGCTGCTGCACTGCTGGATTGACGAGAACAAGAGCTGCGATTCAGCAGGCAAAAACCACTGCTTTTCTGAAGAATTGAGGCAGCACGTCCACGACTCCTTTGGAGGAGAGGAGGCAGTAAGCGAATGGCTGTTCCACATTGCAGTGGACAAGATTAATGACTCAGTCATGTTTGACTGGAAGAAAGGCATTTCCGAGTCAAATCTTCACAAGTTCGGCTTTGAGGACAACGGCTTCGTGCATTACAGGGAGTATAACGCCACTGACGAGCAGATGGAAGACGAGTTTAGCGAAGTCGACGAGACCTAGCTTCGCGGAATTCCATCGGCACGAATTTAAAGAATTTGTCAACATCAACAAATTTCCAGGATTTTTTCGTTGCAATGATTTTGATTTTTCCCTCAATCTCGTATTTATTAATCAGCCCTGTGCAGAGATTGTAAAGCCCCTCGCCCATCTTGGCAGCAAGTATCCTATCCTTGCTTTTTGAGAATATTTTCTTCTTGGGGCAATCCTTGCTCCTTTTGCGCGGATAGGCAATGCAGGTAAGAGGGCGTTTTTTGTAGATTTTGCAGGCGCCCTTGTAAAAAATACATGGCTGGTTCTTGACAATATATCCAACAACAATGTTTGTCTTAGATTTGGAATCCGGGAAAACCTGCCTGGCGACCTGCATTTTTTCAGACTTTAGGCGCCTGTATTCCCAGGGGAAAAGAAAAAGCCCGGGCACTGGGCTTTGGCAAAGCACATAATTGGCTTTGGAAGGCTTGCCAAATACCTTGCAGCACTTTCCGCAGCCTTTGCATACATCCATGGCTGATGTTTTGCCCACAAAGTTATAAATCTATGCAAAAGATTTAAATGAAAAACCAAAAGCATTACAGTATGCAGCAGTTTGAAAAAGAAAAGAATGACTTCCTCAGAAAAACAGACAAAAGCAGGAAAGGCTCTGTTGATATGCAGGTTAGTAAACTGGTAAAGCTAATTAATTCAAATGAAAGCTATTACACAACCAGCTCCTGCGCCGGAAGAATCCTGCTGATGGAGATAAGCAAAACAGGCAAAAAAGATGATGCAAAGTTCATTTTCGCTGCTCACCGGAAAGTGGCTGCAAAGGAAATATTAGATGCCTTAAAGGCTAAAACAAAAAATATTGTCAGATTGCAGCAGCAGAATGTGATTCTGCACATTGCCTGCAAAGACCTCGGTAGCGCTGCCAAAATCCTTTCAGCAGCAAGGGACTCAGGCTTTATGCAGTCAGGCATAATCTCGCTGAAAAACAAGGTTATGGCTGAGATAAAAAATCCAGAGGGAATCTCAATGATTGCGAAGAAAGGCAGCAAGGTCCTGCTGGACGAAGAATACCTGAAAATTGCCTGCGTTGAGATGAATGAAAAGCTTGAGGGCAACTACAAAAGGATTAATAAGCTGCACTTAGCGCTGGAGAAGATTCTTTCTTAGGCGCGTTGTGCAATTATGCCTTCCAGTGTCTTCATAAGCCTTTTAATATCTGGTTTGGGGACGAATGTAGTATCGCGACCATATCCCTCTAATCTCTTGTCGGTTGAATAAAAAACAATTTTCGCACCTGGTTCCTTGGCTCTTATGGCTTCAATTGCCTGCATATAGTACCTACCCGCCTGTTCTCCGGCATCCCGAGGGAAAAGGCCATCAACAACATAAACCTTTGCCTGCGAAGTGGGCAAAGCGTCTTTCAGCGCTTGGAGGGTGGGCAACCCGAGATAAGATGAAGATGCCCTCTCCAATCGTAAATGATCTTGAACCGAAATGCGCACGTCTCCATCATCCTCAACCTGAATAACGTCATATAACATGGAAACAGCGAATCAAGCTGAATTTAAAAAGATTTAGTTGCCTGCGTTGAGATGAATGAGAGGCTTGAGGGCAACTACAAGAGGATTAATGAGCTGTGCTCAGCATTAAAGAAGATTCTTTTTTAGGCGTGTTGTGCAATTATATCTTCCAGTGCCTCCACAAGATTCGCCATACCTAGTTTAGGGATATAAGAAACACCTGCTCCAGCAGCCATTTCTGCAATATTTCTGCCACCTGAAAAAAGAAAAATCTCCGCATCTGGTTCCCTAGCCTTTATGGCTTCAATTGCTTTTTTATAGAGAGTGCCCGGATATGCCCCTCTTGTCCGAGGGAAACTGCTATCAACAACATAAGCCTTTGCCCTCGAAGTAGTCAAAGCTGCTTCCAACGCATCGAGGGTAGGCAACCCGAGATAAGACAAACTACGGAATTGTAAAAGTTCTCTTAGCAATCTGCGCAATTTAGGTGCATCCTCAACGTGAATAACATCATAAAACATGGCTGCAGCAAATCAAGCTGAATTTAAAAAGATTGCTGGCTGTGGAGACTACACCAAAACTGACAGCAAAGCTTTTAAGTTAATGCGGACTACGAGCAAACCATGCCAAAACCCAAAATCATCTTCTTTGACATGGACGGCGT
>JAZDGJ010000067.1:0-9202 GCA_043807015.1 Candidatus Woesearchaeota archaeon
CGCCCAATGAGGTTAAAAAGCTGGCAGCCATTTTGTCAACCACTGAATTTCCCCTGCATAGGATATAGACTTTTTTCCTGGAACCGAATGCCTTCATTATTGCTATATCCTCCTTGGAGATAGGAAGTAGAAAGAACCTTCTTAATTGGAAGTATGCCTCCTTTGATTCCCCGAAGAAGTCTGTATTGAGTTTTGAAAGGAAAAAGTCCCAAGCTTCGTTCAATGAATTGAAATTGAACTCCTGTATTCTCCTTACACTTCCTAAATCTCCTTTCTCATAAGCCTCTGCCAGTTTTCCTATGAACTCGCCTGATTTCTCAACCCACAGGGGGCTGATCATATACCCATTTTCCTGCCTTGATAAAATCCCGCCGGCGAGGAGCTCTTTTACAGACTTGTAAACTGCCTGATATGTCATCGCTTTGCCAGACGCCTTCTTCACGCCGAAATAAATCTTCTTCATGCTCAAAGGCCATTCATTTGCGAGTATGCGCAGGATTATGTTCCTAGTAGTTTCGCCGCTCAATAAAAGAGGAAGTTCCATCACAAGTAGAAAAAAGCTGCTTATTTTAAACTTTTCTGTTTAGAATTCTTGGCAGAGTAAACCAAAAGTATTTCCGACGCTTACAAGTAATCCTAATTATGGACCGATTTAGATTGAACAGGTGGGTGGGCATGAGGGCAGCACCGATATTGTTCTATGCGGGAATGAGCCTAATGTCATATTCCCTTATTCAAATAGGCATCAAATATGATGACATCGGTTCTAAGATGATTGCGCAGCAGGAAAATATTTCAACTTTGGAAGCTGATCTCAGGCAGTATTGGCGCACGTTGCAGGAACCTATCGACGTACAACAACCTGTTCAGAATAATGGGCTATACTCAAAGGTTAATGAACTTCTTTTGGCTGAAGACCGAATCAATGAGCTTAAACTGCAGAAAAGGGACGCGGCTGATATACCTATTCTCAAAATTAGCTTGTTGGCCATAAGTGTGGGAGCAGGTGTTATGTGTGGAACTGCGCTTTACAGCCTGAAAGAAGATTCAAGGATGGGGGTTCACAATACGTAGAAAAAAGTTTCTGATTTTAAACTTTTCTGTTTAGTTTTAACATTCGGATAAACCAAACATATTTGTGGCACCATAGAAACCTTCACTCACTATGGACTTGGTTGAGTTTTCCCTTGAAGAGCTGGCTCAAGCAGAAACAGTTGTCTCAAAAACAGGGAATCATTCTCTTGCCATAAAAGCTCACATTGCGACTGGAAACCTCACTGCTGCTAAGAAAAGGCTCTTGGAAGCGGCGGCATCGAACGCGGCATCGAAATATCAATTTTTGGAAAGGGACGTATGGTCTATCAGTCATCTTAGGGAAAACGGCATAATCTCTAATGAAGAGCTTTCTGAAGTGGTAAATAATTTGCTGAAGCCATTAACGGGTTGGCGTTACCCCAAAATTGGTACCTTGGCTTCGCATGAGGCACCTTTATGGATTTTTAAATATGAAGCCCTAATGCAACATGCTGATAAATGCCTGGCTGTGGCAGTTGTATACGCTCGTCTAAGAGAGCTGATCGACAGCGCCGAACCAAACAAGGGACTTGCAACTTTTCTAAGCCATTTAATGTTCGGAGATGCCTTAAGGTTCAGAGACGTCAAAAGATTCACTGAAAATGCGAATTATCAAGGGTTTCTGACCAGCAGCGTGATTGCTCGCGCAGTTGCTGAAGTGTATGCGTCAAAATTGATACACTATGGTGAAGGTGCTGCTTCTCGCATATTAGAGGATGAATTTTTTGGAAAATTTCGCGATAATGAGGAAATTCGGCGGGCAATAGCCAGGAAAACGGCCGATGTTACTTTACCAAAACTAAAGGATGTTGAATACTACATCAAGACAGCAAGAAAAACCGGTGTCAACATCAATATTGACGATGTGGTAAAGCACGGATGGGAAAAAATGCTCACGAGCGGTTATGATATAGTGTGGCCTATTTTAAACACGTGGTTGGACCCGCAATTAAGACCATATTTTGAAGCATTCAACGGCGCAGAGGCTCTCAAACCTGCTTTGGAAAAGGACCTTCGCGAGCAAAATGTGGATCGAATACTTAACATCTGGTTAAAACCGCCTTTAAGACCATATTTTGAAGAGCTTGGGGGCGAAAGGGCTAAGCCATACATTGTTTTGGAAAGATTAGCGGCAACTGAAGGGGTTGGGCGAACAACGCTAAAGGGCTAAAGTAATGTGTTGAGAGGGTAATATGCTAGAACAAACAATAATGTCATATTTTTCAAGGCATGCGGACTCGCTTACGAAAAATAGGATTTTCACCGCCGTAGCAACAAGCACGGTCTCTCGTAGGTTAATTAACTGGTGGGCACGGAAGAATTATATTGAACCATTGATTGAGCATCCAACCAATGAGAAGATATATGCCTTGATAGGAAAATTCGAGAAAGCTACTCATTCTTTAATTCCTGAAAGTGCTGATAGGACATTGGAGTCAAGAATGCTCGCCTTGCTAAAAAGAGAATTTGAAACCGCAGTAAATACTGGTCAGGATAACAACTTCACTAGAAAGGCTAAACGTACTCTTGAGCTGATTGGGGAAAATGGCCTGCAGATGGCGCTGGATGTTGCATTAACAGGCTATTCAGTCGGGTTGCTCAAGCGACGCGTGAATGGCGGGCTGTACCTTACCGTAATGCTTTTGCAGGAAAACTCTGATTGCAACCAAAAACCGAGATGCCGGGGCTGCTATGCAGAAGGCGACGAAGGCAAACTTGATTATGGAACTCTTGACAGGGTTGTAAAGGAAGCTGCTGAGCTTGCATGCAGATATATTGTCCTGGTAGGGGGTGAACCGCTTCTTGAAATGGATACTACACTAAAGCTGTTTTCGGCAAACCGAAAAATGCCTTTCGTTCTTTTTACAAATGGAACATTAGTGAATGAAAAATACGCGGAAACAGCCGCTAGGCTGGGAAATGTGGCGACAGTCATTAATATCCCCGGAGGTGAGCATACTTCAATCTTGATGAGACGTGACCAAAATGCATGGAATTACATAAGGCAGGCTGCTGAAATCTTAAGGGAACACAGAGCTCCGATGGGATTTGTTTCCACTGTTTACCAGGAAAACTACGAGGAGCTATCATCTCGTGAATTTATTGAGCAAATGGAAAAGCTAAATGCGGTTTTCGGGCTCTTCCTGGGATACAAAGACATAGTTGGTTGCGCACCTATGAGTGACCTGTCACTGACTCCGGAAATGACCTCTGATTTTTGCAGCAGGGTAAAGAAAGTATCGTCAGAGGTGCCAGTTGTTTTGATTAATTCAGTTGAAGGAGAAATGCTGATAGGTGGCTGTTTGGCAGCAAAAGGAGGCGCTACCTACGTCAAGAGCAATGGAGACGTTGCAATATGCCCGAGGGTGCCTCAATCGCGTCCTGATCTTAACGTGCATAATAGACCATTAAAAGCTATTTTGGGAAGCGAATACTTCCGCTTAGCCAGAAGCTACGGCCGAGGCTGCGGATGCCTGGCTGAAAATCCTGATTTTTTATCGCAAGCGATGCAGCTATTAAAGTCAGGAGGGAAGTAGATGGATAGATTATGCATCGGCTTGGAACGCATAGTACACGCCCTAAGCTCTTTTGGCGAAGCTCTTACAGTAATATCAGATCACTTTGAAGATACGAGTCGTGGTTTAGGGGAACATTATGATTATGAGATTGGAGGGGAAAGGATAAAACTCAGACGTTTATCAAAAATAGCTTGGCTAACCGTATGGAAACCAGAAGAGGCCGATAGTTTTGTATATAGAAAAGTGTTTGTTTGCGAAAAAGATTCAAAAGTAGTAAGCTACTCTATAGATGACGCAACAAGTAAGAGAACATATCATGCAAAATCTTCAGAACCACTTGATAAGGCAGTCATTACAGTGGCGCAACAAGAGTACAAAGCATATTTGGAAAAAATTAGGGAAATAGAGTTGTCTAAGATGACGCAGATGCAGGTTCTCGGTGATAAAAGATGAGTAGCATTAACGTCCAAAAAATCGGGAAAAAACTGCGTTACGGAGGCATCACTATGGTTGCTCTCGGCTTGTTGGGGATGAGTTACGCGGCCGCTCATTTCCCTGCTAAGCCTTCAAGTGAAATAGAAAGGCAGCTTACCGAACAGCAAAGTATAGTAACTGACCTTGAGAATGAGGTTAGGGCGTACTGGGAAACATTGCCAGTTTCACGCGATTATCAACATTCTGATGCTGATTGGTTGGAATTGACCAAAATCTTTCAGATAAGACCCGACCTCTTCGGTCAATCTGGCAGAGACGAGGGGATGTCTTCGAAAGTAAATGAACTTTATTCGGCTGAATTTAATGCTGCGAGATTGCAGTCCCTTGAACAAGCTGAGCTTAAGAAAAAAGACTACTCTTCGATAATGCTAGCTTTGACTGGATGCATGTTTATAAGTATGGCTGGACTGCTCATGTATCTTGCAGGCAGGGTAAAGCAAAGCAGGTATGAATGGAATCAGTATTCCCAAGCAACCTCCGATTCCAAAGGGTTGTCGTAACCGCCCAATAACCAAAAAGGTTTAAATCATAGCAGTACAATTAAGGGCTATGCTGGCTGATTTTGATGTTGTGGTTAGGCTTTTTATGGCTCTGCTTGCAAGCGCGCTCATAGGCGCTCAGAGGGAAAAAGCAGGGCATGCTGCAGGACTGAGGACTCACATGCTGGTGTGCATCGGCTCAACAGTATTGACCCTGACGTCAATTGAAATGTTTCCAACAATGCCTGCAACGATTGCCGGAGCCATAGTAACAGGCATTGGTTTTCTTGGCGCAGGCACAATATTCAGGGACAAGAATCATGTCAGGGGGCTGACTACTGCGGCAAGCATATGGGCCGTTGCCGGCGTAGGGCTGGCTTTTGGGGCAGGCGCCTATTTTATCGCAATTGCATCTACTGTGGCGATTCTTATAATTTTGGAGCTTTGGCGAATAGAGCCGCCGTTGAGAAAGAAGCTTAATCGTTGAATAGTTTCTTTTCTTCCTTGATTGCAACAGGCGAGCTGCCGCCGTGCCATGTTGTCCTTGGCCTGACTCTTATGGGATACAGCTTCTCATTGGTGTCATCAAAAAGCAGGGCTGCGCCTTTGACATCAGGCAGCGCATTTAGTGCCTTGTCAAGCCCTTCCCTCATGTAGGTCTGCATTAGAGTGCCTAAAGCGTCAATGTCCACTTTTGAAGTTATCCTGTGGGCGATTACAACATCTGCCTGCGTCATAACATCTGTGTGTATTTGCCCGGGCTGCTGGGAAGCCAGCACAAGGGATATTCCGGGCTGCCTTCCCTCCCTTAGAAGCGTCATCAGCGGCTTTGTCGCAGAGGTTTCTCCTGATTTTGGAAGGAATTCGTGAGCCTCATCAACCATTATCCAGACAAGGGGGAACTTCTGTTTGGTCATTCCTTTATCCCTCAAATAGCTGACAGCTGCCTTTACAGACTCGTATTCTTCATATCTCCTGACAGACATTCTTTCATCAAACAGCTTTTGCGAAACAAGCCCTATTACCAGGGCGCGGATGCTTGTGCTGCTGTGCTGTGCAGCATAGCAGCTTACGTCAAGGACTGTGATTTGCCCTCCGACAGCAAGCTCAGAAAACTGCGTGCCTCTCTCGCTGAAAAGCCCCCAGCTTTGTGCAGCCATGAAAAGGTTTTCTGCTGCAGACTTTGCCTGCGGCTCAGCGCGCTGGTCATTCTTCACTGAGTCTATTATGTCCTGCATTGAGTACCTTTCCTGCTGGTTGAGTGTTGAAATCACTCTGCTTATCAGGATGCCAACCGGCTCAATGGAATTGAGGTTGAAAGTCATGCACCAGTCTGCAGGAGTCATGTCAGAAAGCTTTATTGAAAAAGGAGCATCTGTTGGTATGCCTTTTTCCTTGAATTCCTCATAGAAGCCTGCAGGAGTGTAAATTTTGAGGTTTAGCGGGATTGACTTCAGGCTCCACTGCTTCAAGAGGTCTGGATCTTGCTTGTTCTCATACTTCATGGTCCAGTAGATGCCCATTGTGTCCAGCATTATTATGGAAATGTTGCTGTTTATGCTGGAGGGCATCGCCATGATGCCTTCTGCCATTGCTCCCATGGTGTAGCTGTTGTGCACGATGATGTCATTGGCTACGAAATTGTGGAGTTCTGGCACACTCAAATCAAACACCTCAAAGTTTCCTGACATCTTTTTTATGGCAATAATTTCATCCCAGAAGATGTCTGATGTTACCAGGGTGTGCAAAAACTCATTTTGCTCAACAACAGCTATTTGAAGAAGTGTCTGGCGGGAAGGGCAGTAATGCACCCTTTCGCGCATTGCCTTTGGATGCGCATAATTAAGTTCCCTGCCAAGATTTGCCCAACTTTCAGGCTTGAATAAATTCCAGATGCCTTTTGGGATTGTATCCACGTTTGGGTTCTTTTTTATTATGAATATCTCGTTTAATGCCCGTTTTTGCTTTTCCTGCTTTTTGCCGAAAAAGCCTATTTCCTCAATGAAAGTCAAAACATTCTCGCCGCTTATCACCAGCTCAGAAGAATCAAACAGTTTGCCGTTGCATTTTGTTTTTTTCTTTCTTAGCCTTGAGAGGATTCCAAATCTCAGGAGGATGTGGTGTAGCTGAGTTACCATTCCGCTGCTGATTGTGGAGTAAGAGATTTGCCAGCAGCCTCCATCTCCTGATTTCTTGTAATAGATGCTTCCGTCGCAGCTGAAGAGGACTCTTAGGAACAGCGAAAGCAGGGGCTTCTGGAGCGGCATTACCTCTGCAGGTATTTTCTTGTCTGCAGAGAGCTTTTTGTGCAATTCGTGGTGCTCAAGGAATTCTCGTATAGGCGTTTTTGCACGGGAAAGAACTGTCTCAGGAGTGAACTGACCTAAATGATTACGGCGTATTTCACTTTTATCCGTGATGCGAGACTTAAAGAAGCGGCTGTATAGCCTGTAATCCCCTTCTTTCAATTTTACCATTTCAAGGTTTTCATCGAACTCTTTCGCAGCCTCTGAAAAATCTTTTACCAATGCAGGGTCTGTGTTTGAGAAGAGGACTCCTTGGGCTAAATGCCCCTCTGCAATGAGGTATGCGAGCAGTTTTATTTGTGATTCAGGCAGCATTTTGTTGCCGAAATTTGGAATAAGCCGTGGTGTAGCCAGCCTGTCTCCAACACTAAATGCTGTTGCCTTCGCCCAGCCGTATATTGAGAGAAGGGGGTGTTCTGGAGTCAGTTTGATGGTTTTGCCGCTGCGCATCGTTATTTCAAGCAGCTCATTGACAGTTCTCTTGTAGAATGATGATTTCTGGGCTTTTACGGCCTTTAAATTGCCGTCAATAGCTATAATTCCTGAGCTGTCGTTTTCAAGTTCTCTTATAGGGATTAGCCGCCCATCATCAAGGGAAACGAGAGTATCACCCGCCACGCACTTGCCGCTTCCCCTTTTTCCGCAGACAAAAACAACATGGCATCTTGTCGCATCCATGAAAACCTCGTTGGCAAGAGAAGTGGTTTGCCCCATTGTGACATAGTGCTTGCCAAGAAGGAAGACTCCCTCTAAGCCAAAGCGCTTCCTGTCCTCTTCGTCCCTGCCGACTACTATTTCGTACATATGCTGATTTTAGCCTTGCTATAATATATACTTTGCTGTTGCTGTGATGGGAAGATTTATAAAAAAGCCAGACCTCACAGGAGCCATGATAAACACAAAAGAATTTGCAAGGATAAGGAAGGCGCTTGAGGATAGCAGCGCAGCCTATGAAGACGTATTGAAGCAGGTCAGGGTGATAATAAAGCTCTCAAAGAAGATAATATATTCTGTGCACAGGAAAGGCGACGCTTCTGCTGATGTGAAAGAGATTTCTGAAAAAATAAAAGTGCTGAGGAAGATTATAAAGCCTGAATTCCTGTCCCAGCTTAAAATTGCAGAGCAGGAGTATGTTGAGGCAGTATGCCTTTACGAGTTTGCGAGGTCAGGAAGCATACCTGATGCAAAAGATCTTGGCGTTACTGATTCGCATTACCTTTTGGGCTTGTGCGACTTGTCAGGAGAGATGACAAGGCTTGCCATTAATGCGGCAATAGACGGCGATTCCAAAACTGCATTAAAAGTCAGGGGCTTTGTTGAAAGCCTTTACGATGAGCTTATGCAGTTTGATTTTTCAAACGGCGAGCTCAGGAAGAAGTTTGACGGAATAAAATATGACTTGAAGAGGCTGGAGGAGGTTGCTCTCCAGATAAAAAAATGAAGGAAGAGGAGATTAAGGCTCAGGCAAAGAAGATAATGGACGAGTTCATCAAGGCGCTTGAGAAAGTGGATGTTGAAGAAAAAGTCGGCTTTGAGGCTGATTCTGACACCAGGGTTCCAAAAGGCAGGAAGAATCCGGGATTCAAAAAAGAGCTTCTTGAAAATGCCCCAAAAACAAAAGACGGCTGCATACTTGCTGAGAAGAAAAAATGGTAACGGTAAAGGAAAAGCTTGAGTTGATTGCCAAAGGGAAGTTGAGTGGGGCTGATAATGTAAAGGCGTTTCTGGATAAGATAAAGAAGGAAGATAAGAAGATTAATTCCTTTATTGCGATAAATGAAAATGCTGTTGCAGAGGCTGAGGAAGTTGATAAAAAGCTTAGAAAGGGCTTTGCAGGAAAGCTTGCAGGGCTCGCCATAGCTGTAAAATCCTGCATTTCTGTTAAGGGGCTTCTGGTTACATGCGGTTCAAAGACTCTTGAGAATTATAATGGGACTTTTGACGCTGATGTTATTACAAGGATTAAGGAAGAGGGCGGCATAATAATCGGAATGGTCAACATGGACGAATTTGCCTGCGGAGCATCTGGCGAGACGTCTGCCTTTGGAGCAACAGACAATCCTGCTGCTTTGGGAAGGATTCCTGGCGGCTCAAGCTCTGGGAGCGCTGCCGCTGTTGCCGCAGGATTCTGCGACCTTGCCCTTGGCTCAGACACCGGCGGCTCAATAAGAAATCCTGCTTCGCACTGCGGCGTTGTCGGCTTGAAGCCAAGCTATGGCCGCGTTTCCAGGTATGGGCTTGTTGATATGTCTATGAGCCTTGAGGGAATTGGTTGCTTGAGCAATGATGTTTACGGCTCAGCGCTGATGCTTCAGGTTATTGCAGGCAA
>JAZDGJ010000068.1:0-16852 GCA_043807015.1 Candidatus Woesearchaeota archaeon
TTTCCATGGTGCTCAATTGTTTTCCCTTCAATTTCATCCTGCTCTTTCACCTTTGCCCTCAGCAGAGGTCTCATCTCCAGTGCACTGCAGAGCAGGTGCAGCATGGTGAATGGGCTGATTCCATAATGTGTTGCTCTCCTAAGCCCGGTTATTACCTCAAAGGCAGTCAGCGGGTCAATGTAGAGCTCAGAAACCCTTTTTCCCATTGCTGTTGCCAGAAGCCTGGCATCAGCATCTATCTCGTTTGCAGATACAAAGTCGCTTTTCGGCTCGCTGCTTTTTATGAATTCCCACTCGTCCAGCATTCCAAGAATTTTTTCAATGATTGCCGCAAGCCTTTGCATGTCTCCAAACTGGAAAGCCCAGAATGTCTTTTCAAAGAACTGCAGGAGCTCTTTTTTTGTCCTTACAAAGCCCGTTGCCACAAGAGAAAGCACATAGGTCCTTAGTGCAGGCTCAACTGCAAGCTTTGATTGTATTTCCTCAGGCTCGCCGAGTATGTATCTCTCATGAATTTCTTTTTTCTCTGCCTCGCTTCCTGCTATTGATATTGCCTGTCCTTCTGTGTCAAATTTTGGTCTTCCTGCTCTTCCTGCGAATTGCAAATACTCCAGCACCGGAATCCAGTCCAAGCCATGGGCATCATACCTTCTCAAATCCCGTATTATCGCCCTGTAGGCTGGCAAATCCACGCCCATTGCAAGCGAGGGAGTGCAGCAGATTATCTTTATCATGCCGCTGCGGAAATTGTCCTCAACAAGCTCGCGCTGTTTTGCAACAAGCCCTGAATGGTGGAAAGCGATTCCTTTTCTTATGCAGAATGCAAGCCTTTCGCACTGCTTTGTAGGCCTTGAAAGCGCCTTCAGGATTTTCTGCGACAGCTCTTCAAGCTGGGCGCTGCTTTCCCTGATTTTCTTGGAAATTTCCTCAGCTGTTTTCTCAGCAGAAGGTCTTGTGTTTACAAACACAAGAGCCTGCTTTCCCAGCTTTATTGTGTCAAGGCTGAGGTTTACAGACTCAATGGAGCTTTCTTCAGCTATCTCAAGGCTCTTCTTAGGCATAATGCGCTGGCAAGAAAGTCAATTTATATATTTTCGCTACCAGATGGCTCTGTCCCGAATCTGTGGTTCGTGGCGGTCCCAGGGGACTTGTTGCTTTCCCGCGACAGGCGCTCTGTCTACGCGCTTAAGCGGGACATAAAGTCCCGCGAACCTCACGACGTCGTAACCGGTCGGCTTTATGCCGACCTAAGGGAGCCAGACTTTTCTGGCAGCGGGAAGCAACAACCTGAGCAACGCTCAGGCGCCATGAACAAGAGAAAACCTACCAGATACCTGGCAGCAGCCTGTATTTTACTTTGCCGGCATATGCGCTGTAGCCAGGCAGCTCTTTTTTCAGGGTTTTATCCTCAAGATATGTCCTTGCCAAAAGCAGAATGCAGGCAATTCCGAAAGCAATAACTGCCCACAATGAGCCCAATGCCAGAGGAATGCAGATTAACATGATAATCCCTGCAGTATAGCCTGGATGCCTTACATATTTATAAGGGCCTGACTGGACGACTTTTTGCGCCCTGTCCTTTTGGATTCTTACTGCAATGGAGAACCAGTTGTTCTCAGATTCAGCCCATGAAAACAAGAGGACAGACAACGTGAGCAAAGTGTATGCAAAGATATAAACCAAAACAGGCAGCCTGCCTGTCCAGTGGAACCTGCCCCCGTCAAGCACTGCCCAAATTATCCCTGCACCAACGGTTATAGAGAAAACAGCCAAAAATATCTTGTCCCACACCTTGACTCCGGGCCCTGGCCTGAGCCTTTCATTGAGAAGGTCGGATTTTCCTGCAAACACCACTGTTTTGGTAACAAACGACAATAGCAAGCCGGTGCCAAATGCCCAGCCCTGCCAGTAATCCAGCCTTCCGGCAAGCCAAAACATTGAAGCAATAATGAGCAAGACAAATATAAAAGCAGCAGCTGCGATTTTGCGGTAATGTTTGTCCACGCTGTTAATCCTTCTTGATGCAACTATAAATATTTATCCCGTGCAAACAATAATGCTTTTATATTTAGAGCATCATAGTGAGGCATCAGGAGGTATGAAAGATGAAAATCACCCAAATCTTGGTTTTTCTGGTCATCGCCGTAATGGCAGTCGCAGGCTGCAATAATCCTGCCAAGGATGCTGGCTTGGAGTATCAGGTAGACCTGACTGCCACCCTTGAAAAGTCCACTGTTAAGGATTCAGGCACAACAAGCTTGGTAATGACTGCCAGGAACACAGGCACAAAGGCAATTGTTGGCGCTTCTTTTAGTGTTGTTCCTGAAGACCCAGAGCTTGTCAAAATCACCTATGAGAGCAGGAAGGACTTCACGCTTGCGCCTGGCGAGAGCATAACAAAAAGATACACTGTGCAGGGCATGACAAAAATAAAGGCAAGCGAAGTTCAGCTTTCAGTCAACCTGACTTCTCCGGGCGTTGGGGAATACATAAGCCTTGGACATGCACAGGTGACTTTACGAATCGAGAAGTAGTCTGCTAATTCTTGCGGCAACTATGAAGATTATGCCTGCTGCAATTGGCGGCACTGACATTACCAGGCAGTTCACCCAGCCAGAGTCAAACATAACTGCTATGTAAAACAGCCCTAAGGCAATGAAGCAGATGCCCCCTGCCAGGTTCCATTGCCAGGATACAAGGAGAAATGCAAGCACGATGAAAGCGGGTATCATATGGAGCAGAAAGCTGCCGATTTGCTGCAAAAAGCTGCCGCTGCCAAACTCGTTAAGCGCCAGCGCAGTGAGGAAGATAGCATAGATGATGCCTATTCCCCTGGCAATCCATTCGAGCTTGTCTGCCATGCTGTTCCAAATATTTTGGGGTTTATTAATTTTTGTAATTCCCAGAAATAAATGGGCCCGCTGTGATTTGGACACAGGACTTCTGCCTGTCTGTTTCAGCTTGCGCTGAGCTATCAGAGCAGCACTCTAACCAGGCTGAGTTACGGGCCCAATGGCATTAAGTTTTTTCAGGAGGTTTATAAAGGTTATTCTTGAAACCTAGAAAATTTTTTAAATAGTTAGCATTTGCATGTGCCTATGGGAGAGGATTTTCTTGAGAAATCAAGGATAAGGGTGCCGTATGATCTTGAAAAGATTGTGTCACCTGAAGTAATGGCGTGTGTGCCCAAAAACGTCAGAGCAGTCGTGGCAAGCATATCTTATCATGTCGCAGGGCCTGACAGTCATTACGAGTCTGAAATAAAAATCCATGTAAGAACAGATCAAGAGGATGGCAGGCCCAGGAAAACTGTACGCATTGCATCACTACCCGGCCCGGAATTTGTCGGAAATCAGCATGGAATTGTTGTTGCAGGAGCAAAAGACCTGCTGCGGGACGTGGATTATCTGAAGCTTATTTTAGGCCAATATGCTTTATGTTTTTCTCAGCAATAAAAAAAGCGCCCCGAGCCAGACTCGAACTGGCGACCTTGCGGTTAACAGCCGCACGCTCTACCTGTTGCTCCGTTGCTGGTTTGCCCAACAAACGTCTAAGCTACCGGGGCAGCTGTGGTTCAGCGAATTAGCCCTCTTTTTATAAGGTTTTCGTTGCAGATAATATTATAAATTGAATAGAAACCCTATATTCATGAACCTCGCATCTTTGTTCTCTGGAGGCAAGGACAGCACATTTGCATTATACTGGGCTCTGAAGAATGGGCACAAAGTCAGCTGCCTTATTACATTAATTCCTGAGAGGAGTGACAGCTACATGTTCCAGGTGCCGAATGTTGAGCTCACAACTTACCACTCAGAAGCCCTTGGCATTCCGCTGCTGCAGGGAAAAACGTCAGGAATTAAAGAGGAAGAGCTTGAAGACTTGAAAAAAATAATCGCTCTTGCAAAAGAAAAATACAAGATTGAGGGAGTTGTTGCAGGCGCTTTGGCTTCAGACTACCAAAAAAGTAGGGTTGAAAAAATCTGCAAAGATTTGCAGCTGAAATGCTTTTCCCCTTACTGGCATTATGATGTTGAGAAATACCTTGGTGAAATTATTGCTGCAGGATTCAAAGTCATCATCACTTCAATATCGGCAGAAGGTCTTACTGAAGAATTGCTTGGCAAAGAACTTAGTCCTGAGCTGCTTGAAAAGCTCAAAGCCATCAGCGGCAAAACAAAATTCCACCTCGGCTTTGAAGGCGGCGAGGCAGAGACAATGGTCCTTGACGGGCCAATCTTCAGGAAGAGAATTGAAATTGTGGAAGCAGAGAAAGTGATGGAAAGCAGGAATTCAGGCTGGCTGAAAATAAGGAAGCTTGAGCTTGTCCCAAAGAACTGATTTGTCAAAAACCACCAGTCAAAGACTGGTGGCATGCTGCCCAGAATTACACAGCAAGGTGGTTTTTGAGCACAGTCAGAATTCCACCCACTTTCCACCATTCAAAGAATGGTGGAATTCTGATGTTATAAAATGCGGGCTGCAACCTGCCCGGTTAAGTAACCGACGTAGCCTAGAGTTGTCGTTGCAATTCCTCCAATAGTAGCTCCTGAAACTGCGACTCCTACCTTACCGGTCATTTGATTAGTCTTTTTCGCAATGCTTGCCTGCATTTTAACTGTAATCCTTTCAAGCCTGCTTTTTGGCTCTGGATTGGAGACGGCATTTAATGAAGCCCCTCCATACAAAGTGCAACCCGCAATCGCTAATCCTCCTAAATCAGTATAACTTATCAGCTTTATCAGATCATAATGTGGTTTACCGTCTTTTTCAGCATTGTAGCCCAAAAGTGTGCCATATCCAAAAGCAATAGCACTACCCCAGAACGCAAGGATAAAGAATCCTATATCCCTCCTGTATTTACCATTCTCCTGCAAATCGTCATCTATTCTGTCGTCTCTCATAAGCGGGGCGAACCCTGCGCATTTATAAATATTGCCTCTTGCGAATGGCTTTCTCGTCGGATGCCAGATGCCGAAATTTAGGCATTTCAGGCTCTGAAAGCCGAAAATTTAATCGAAACCTATATAAGCATCTGCCCATTTTTCATTTCTATGTCTGAAGCCTATGATGCGAGCAAAATCCAGGTAATGTCTGGCTTGGAAGGGGTCAGAAAAAGGCCTGCGATGTATATAGGCACCACTGGCGCTCGCGGGTTACATCATTTGGTTTACGAGGTTGTGGACAATTCTGTTGACGAGGCTTTGGCAGGGCACTGCACAAGGATTGATGTAGTAATTCATCCGGATAATTCTATCAGTGTTGTAGATGATGGAAGGGGCATTCCTGTTGAGGTGATGCCTCAGTTCAACAAGTCTGCCTTGGAAATTGTCATGACAAAGCTGCATTCAGGCGGCAAATTTGACAACAAGGCTTACAAGGTCAGCGGCGGTCTGCATGGCGTTGGCCTGCACGTTGTTAACGCCCTTTCAGAAAGGCTTGTCGTAAAAGTGAAGAGAAACGGCAAAATCTACCAGCAGACATACTCAAAGGGAATCCCGCAGACTGAAGTTGCCATTACAGGCGAGAGCGAAGGCACTGGCACAGAGATTATCTTTATCGCAGACAAAAGCATACTGGAGACAATTGACTACAATTTTGACACGCTTTCAAGCAGGCTGAGGGAGCTCGCATTCCTGAACAAGGGGCTGGCTATCACAATAAAGGACGAGCGCTCTGGCAAAAGCCATGAGTTCATGTATGAAGGAGGCATTAAGTCATTTGTGGAATATCTTAACCAGAACAAAGCTGCGCTTCATGAGGTTATTTATCTCCAGCGCGAGAAAAATGGCATGCAGGTGGAGCTTGCCATGCAGTATAATGACGGTTATATTGATAATGTTTTCTCGTTTGCAAACAGCATAAACACCTCAGAAGGAGGCACGCATCTTATCGGCTTTAAGACAGCCCTTACAAGGACATTAAACACCTATGCAGAGAAATACGGCATGCTTGACAAGGACATAAAGCTCTCAAGCGATGATGTAAAGGAGGGGATTTCTGCAGTTATCGCAGTAAGGCTTCAAAATCCCCAGTTTGAGGGGCAGACCAAGACAAAGCTCGGCAATTCTGAAGTAAAGGGCTTGGTTGACTCAATGATTTCCTCTGGCTTGGTTGCTTTCCTTGAGGAAAACCCCAAGATTGCCAGAATCATCGCTGAGAAATGCACCACTGCAGCAAAGGCAAGGGATGCTGCCAGGAAAGCGAGAGATTTGACAAGAAGGAAAAGCGCCCTTGATTCCCACAGCCTTCCTGGAAAGCTGGCAGACTGCTCAAACAAGTCTCCAGAGAAATGCGAAATTTACATTGTGGAAGGCGATTCCGCAGGCGGCTCAAGCAAGCAAGCCAGAAACCGCGAGTTTCAGGCTATCCTTCCGATAAGGGGAAAAATCCTCAATGTTGAAAAGGCAAGGCTTAACAGGGTTTTCAGCAGCAACGAGATTCTGAACATGATCACCGCCTTTGGCACAGGTATTGCAGAGGAATTTGACATCAGGAAAGCAAGATACCATAAAATCATAATCACCTGCGACGCAGATGTTGATGGAGCGCATATAAGGACCCTGCTTTTGACTTTTTTCTTCAGGTACATGAGACCGTTGATTGAGGCAGGCTACATTTACATTGCCCAGCCGCCCCTTTACAAAGTTACGAAGGGCAAGAGCAGCTATTACGTCTACAATGACGAGAAGCTCAAAGAGATGCTGAAGCAGCTCGGCGAGGAAGGCATTTCAATACAGCGCTACAAGGGCTTGGGTGAGATGAACCCTGAGCAGCTGTGGCAGACAACGATGAACCCTGAGAACCGCACGCTGTTAAAAATCACTCTTGATGACGCTGTTGAGGCTGACAAAACCTTCACGTTGCTGATGGGCGATGAGGTTGAGCCCAGGCGCGCGTTTATTGAGATGCATTCAAAGGAAGTTGCCAACCTTGACATATGAGAAAGTTTAAATAAGCTGCTGCATAGTCTTCTTCCATGCTTAAAGCCGAAACAGCAATTGGTTATGTCATCACACTTGCTGCGATTATAATAGTCGCGCTTATAGTAGTCGGAATAGTTGCTTCTCGCTGAACAGAAAACCTTTTAAATAACCCCTTTTTCCGTTCTATCAATGGCAGAATCAAAAACATTGCAGAAAATCAAGAAGAAGAAGTGGTATGGCTTATATTCAAAGCTTTTCAATAATGCGTTTCTTGGCGAGACTATGGCAACTGAGGACAAGGAACTTGTTGGAAGGGCTGTTACAGTCAACCTTGCTACCCTCTCAGGCGACATCAAGAGGCAGGCAGTGAGCGTTGGCTTGGTTGTCAGCTCTGTGCAGGATGGAAAAGCCTATGCAGACGTTGTGAAATACCTTACTTCTCCTGCCTCCATAAGGAGGCTTGTAAGGAGGAATGTTGAGAGGGTTGACACAATAGTGACCTGTCCAACAAAGGAAGGCGTAATGGTGAACATCAAGATTTTCATTCTTGCTAAGTCAAAGACCACAGGCAGCGTTTCTAAGGCGCTTCAGAATGAGTGCAGGTCTTTGATGGTAAATGAAGTGGCAAAGCTTGATTATCCTGAGTTCGTGTGGTCTCTTATCGAGCACCGCATACAGTCTGATTTGAAAAAGGCGCTCGGCAAAATCTATCCCCTCAAGGCTTTGGAAGTGAAGATGTTTGAGGTAGTTCATGATGCAGGCAAAAAGGAACCTACGCAGGTTATCGAAGCGCCTCAATCTGAGGAGAAGGCGAGCAATAGTGCCTAAAGTAACCGTCGGTTTGACTGAAGAAATTACTATTTTTGGCGCCAAGAAACCAAGGAAAGTTGTTGCCAGAATTGATACGGGCGCAGGACAGAGTTCTATTGACACAGATTTGGCTACAAAGATGAACCTTGGCCCCATAATAAGCGCCAAGGTCATCAGGAGCTCGCATGGCACTACGCTGAGGGCTGTTGTCCGGGCGGAAATAAAGTTTGGGCGCAAAAGAATCAGGGCAAAATTCAACATTTCAGACAGAAGGCATATGCGCTATAAGATGCTGCTTGGCGTAAATATACTTAGAAGGCTGGGAGTAGTTATAGACCCGTCAAGAAAATAAAAATCACAAGAGTTGTGATTTTTATAGTTCACTGGTGGTCCAGTGAACATGTGTTAAAAGGCTTTAGGGCGAAAGCCCAGTGAACAAATGAGAGCTGCAATTGTAAGCCAGGGGAGCATAAGCTCGAAATGGACTTTCGAGGCGATGAAGAAATACTTTGAGCAGGTTGATGACCTTAGGATTAATGACCTTGATGTGATGATTGACGGAAAGACTGTTGAGGTGCTTTACAAGGGAAAGCCCCTTCCTCATTATGACTGCATTTATCCAAAAGGCTCTTTCAGGTATGCCTCGGTTTTGCGCTCGTTGGCTTCTGTCCTTTGCGACCAGACCTATTTCCCGCTCAAGCCGAACACTTTTACGCTTGGGCACGACAAGCTGCTTACCCATCTTGAGCTGCATCACCACAAGATACCGATGCCAAAAACTTATATCGCCTCTTCAGCAGAGTCGATGAAGTCCATTCTTGAGAAAATCACTTACCCTATTGTCATGAAAATTCCCTCAGGCACACAGGGCAAAGGCGTAATGTTTGCCGACTCGTTCAGCTCTGCCTCTTCAATGTTTGACGCTCTCATCGCTTTAAAGCAGCCTTTCATCATCCAGGAATACATTGAGACAGGCGGCATTGACATCAGGGCGATTGTAGTTGGCGACGAGGTAGTTGCATGCATGAAAAGAAAGGCAAATCCGAAAGAAAAAAGGGCAAACATCCATGCAGGTGGAACCGGCGAGGCTTATGTGCCTACAGGAGAGATTAAGAAAGTGGCAGTCCAGACCGCCAGGGTGATTGGCGCAGACATCTGCGCGGTTGACATTCTTGAGTCGCCTAAAGGCCCTTTGGTCATTGAAGTGAACCTTTCTCCGGGGCTTCAGGGCATCACCAAGGCAACTGATATAGACGTTGCAGACAAGCTGGCAAAATTCCTTTTCAAGAAAGCTGCCGAATTCAGCACATCAACAAAAACCAACGGCGCAAAGAGGATTATGGATGAGTTGGGAATTGACAATGGCGAGGGCGTGAAAGATAAGGAATGTAAGCAGCTGATTACCACTCTTGACATAGTCAACGGCAGAATAACGCTGCCAAAGCCAATCACTCAAATGTCTGGCTTGGATGACCAGGCAGATGTGGTGATAGATGCCAAGAAAGACGAAATCAGCATTAAGAAGTTCAAGTAGTTTTCTCCGGTCTCCAAAGCCTTCCTATCTTGTACCTTTCCTCGTATTCCCTTATGTAATTCCTCAATGACTCTGGCAGCACGTTTTTTATGAATGCTGATTTCCTTATCAGGCTTTCAAATTTCTCTTCAAGACCTTTGCCAAGCTTTCCGTAAAGGTCCCTGTCAGCATACACCAGCCCTTTCCTAAGGCGCCAGTAAGCCGGAGTTCCCTTTGGCGCCAGTACAAGATAGCCCCGCTTTCCCTTTATCAGTTCAGAGTATGTGTTCATTCCTCTTTGCACATCCTGGTAGTGTGCGAGGTAAACGCCGCCCTTTGGCAGGCTCGGGTCAAGTATTAGGAGGTCTTCTCCTTCAATCCCGAGGCATACTGCATAATGGGCTTTTGTGCTTGTTGATGTCGGGAATACCTCTGCTCTCTTGAAGTCCAGTATCATCAATGCCCCGTCGTTGAGCCAGGATTTGAGCTCCTGCTTCAGGTCAATTATTTTTGTTATTGAAATCCAGTGCCCTAATACGCGCCCTTCAGTAAGCTCTTCAACAGCCTGCCTGAGCCTGTCAGGATGGGTGCCCTTTCCGACTTCTGTTCCTGCTAGCCCTGCAATCATGTGCTGGTTTATGTCGCCATGCCCGAAGATGGACAGTATCATTTCTGCTGATGCTGGTCCACAATGGCTCGGCTTTTGCGCCACAAAGTGGCTCTTTATTTCAGACAGTGCTTTTAGCTCTGACCTTATCCTTTCAAACTTCACTTCCTTTTTCAGGAATT
The DNA here is from genome assembly GCA_043807015.1 of Candidatus Woesearchaeota archaeon. Taxonomy (GTDB): domain Archaea; phylum Nanobdellota; class Nanobdellia; order Woesearchaeales; family UBA10216; genus JAZDGJ01. Next base: position 10,036 of record JAZDGJ010000068.1, read on the forward strand.
CATTATTGGGTATCCTCATGATATAGCCTGAGTCAGTGTAGATTGTAGTGTCTATCTTTGAAATTTCCGAGATTTCCCCAGACTCGCCATTTATTACTATCCTGGTGCCTGGCTTGAAGCTTCCTGAGCCTCTCACATAGAAGCCTGCAACCCAGTTTTCCACTATTGACCTCATGCCGAAGAATACCAGCAGGGCAAGTATTGCGAATGAGCCGTATACCACAATCCTGATTGTTGCGCTGAGCGCAGATGACCTGATTCCGAACAGTGGCATGACAAACTCTATAACTAAAAGGTAGAGCAGGATTCTTGTGGCAGTGAATATAAGCTTGAACATCTGCCTCTTTTCATACACTCCTGCGTAATCCGCTATGCCGACGCTTGAGAAAGCCCTTTCAAGAATGTCTGTTGCGAAATTGGCGATTATTATGCCCAGGATGAGCAGCAGTATTGCCGTGAAAATTTCAGGAAGTGCATCCATTGTCGCATTGGTGATTTCTTTAAGGGCATCTGCGTTTGCGTAGGCAAGGGCTGCCACAATTGCTATGGTCATGATGAAGTATTTTGCAGTCTTCAGCTTCCTGTCAGCATCAAGGCTGACTATTTTGCGCCTTGTCCTGTATGTCCACAGGAGGACTTTCGTAAGTAGCTGTGCTGCCAAGAAACCCAGGGCAAGTATGCTGAAAGAAATCCCGAGCCGTATTAACGCCTGCTGAGCTATCATCAGTTTTACCTTGAAGGCGATTATATAAAAATTTTTTCACATGAGCTAATTTTGCTATTTCTTATTGAAAAGTGGTTAATAATATTCTTATAGCGAGCAGTATAATTGGCACATAGTATAGAAGCTGGAATAGCCAGCACTGTAAGGTGCAAGGTAAATGCCACTACAACCACAGCGGATTACTACAGAAGCAGACACATTGATTACGCTCCTCCAGCAGACCAAGGAGATGCCGCTTAAGGAAGCCGCCCAGAGGCTCAAAATACCGCAGGAGACTCTTGAAGCTTGGGCTTCTTTTCTTGAGGAGGAAGGCATTGTAGCAATAAAATACAAATTTACGACTCCATACTTATCCTATGTTGGAACATCTGACAAGAAGGGAATGAAGTTTTCTGATGATTTTAAGAAGAAGCTTGACCTCGCTGAAAAAGGCGGCGATATGGAGCACATTGAAAGCGTTATGCAGTCAATTGAGGCGCTTATAAGGACGGGTGACTTTCCAAAGCTGCCTGACAACTATGACAGCCTTATTACAAAAATCAAGAGCATGAACGAGCATATTAGCGAAAAGCGCCCTGAGAATGCGCGCATGCTTGATTCTTCAATCCAGGAAATTGAATCTGCGCTGGAGCAGGCTCACAGTTTGGTAGACTCGGGCAAGTTTGATGATGCAACAAAGAACTATGTGCAAATCCATGCCATGCTTGCTGATATCATGCTCGCGCTGAAGTCCCTCCAGGCAGAGGTAATGAAAAGGAAAATTTCCGAAACAAGCGACATTCAGACGCTTCTTGAGGAAGCCTACACTCTCATGAGCCAGGGCAAGACTGAGGAGGCAAACGAAATTTACCAGCAGCTGGACAACATCTACAAGGCGCTGCCCCATAACTATGTTGAGAAAAAGCACGAGATTGAGAAGACAATGGCTAAGCTCAACAAGGATTTGGCCGCCTCCCTTGACAAGAAGCGCATAGCTGCAGTTCAGGAAGGCTCAACCAAAATCACAGGCACACTCGCAAAAGGAAATGGTTTTCTAAAGCAAAACAACCTTGCCGAGGCTGAAAAAAGCTATCTCTCTGCAAGGGAGATTTTTACATCATTGCCGCCTGGATTCCTTGCCCAGAAAAGAAAGCTGCAGGCAGGGCTCATAAAGCTGTATGAGGAAATCTCTGCTGCAAGGGAAAGGCTTTTTATGGCCAAGTTTAATGCCGCAGCCCAGCAGCTTCAGGTGCATCTGCAGAGGATTTATTCGCTTTTGCAGGCTGGAAGCGTTAATGAGGCACTGTCTGCCTATGGCTCTGCAAAAAAAACCTTTGACCTGATGCCCTCTGGTTTCTTGAATGAGAAGCTTGCCCTTCAGTCAAAGCTTCTTGAAGCCTATAACCAGCTTGTTTCAGCTTACCAGGCATCATCCACTTCAGAGATGCAGAAGAAAACAGAGCAAATCAACAGCCTCCTGACGCAGGTTGGCGCAGCTGCGTCCTCAGGCATTTATGACGAGGCTTCAAAGTTTTATTCTGATGTAAGGGAAGTGTTCAAGTCCCTGCCGGCAGGCTTCCTAAAGGAAAAAACAGAACTCCAGCAAAGGATACTTGACGCATACGAGATGCTTATCACTGTTTCTGGCAAGCAGGTAACCTTGGATGTCCGCAACAAAGTCGATGAGGTGAACAAGATACTTGATGAGGCGTTCAATTACCTGAAGCACAAGCGGGAGGGGCTTGCGCATGAGCTTTACTTCCAGGCAATCAACCTTTACAACAAGATGCCGTCAGGCTTCCTTCAGAGCAAAGCCCAGCTTAGGTCAAGAATGCTGATGCTTTACAGGGAATTAATCAGCAAGCTCGACACTCCGGCAAGAGAGGATTTCACCGAGTCTGCAGAGTCAAAGTACCGCGAGATACTGAAGCTTATAGTTAATGTCAGGCATTACATCGCAAAGAAGCAGTTTGACCTGATTGAGCCTGAATACAGGAATATTGTAAGGCTTTTCTCCCAGTTGCCTTTGGGCTTTGCCCAGCGCAGCACCCAGGTCCTGAAGGAGATTAAGGAGATAGGGCAGGAAGCCAAGCTGTATAACCTGCTGAACAGGCTTCCTTCAGTGAGCTCAGAACAGGAGCTCAAGCAGGCTCTCGATGACATTTATTCCATCAGGCAGTTTGTCGCAAGGGAATGCGTCGAGGATTCTGAGCTGATAAATTATGCACAATCCGTCTACAACCAGCATCTGCAGAGGCTGACAGCAAAGCAGAATTTTGCTCCAAAGCCCTTCAGCCAGCAGGCGCCTCCGCAACCTGCGCCAACGGTTCCTGAAGCGATGCAGCCGCCGCAGAGCCTGGATGAGCTGCAGGAAAAAATCAGCCAGCTCAAGCAGAAGGCTAAGCCTGATGTTGTCATGCCCGGGCATGATTCAATGAGGTGAAGATTACGAAAGAAAGCTCAACTCACACCTTGGACTCATATAAAATCAATATTGGGGGGATTGTAGTTGATGTTACAATCTACACTGAGGAGGATGAGGCTGTCCCAATTTACAGCATCTCAATCCTCAACATAAGCCAGGCTACAAATATTGTGCTGAACAAGCTCAGGGAAGAGTTTGTCTCCAGGATAAGCGTTGGCGCAATCCAGTTCTCAGAAGATGCGGGCGTTGAGGATATCAAGGAGAAATTCAAGGAGGAAATTGTCGTCCTGATACAGAAATACTTCCCAAACATTGATGAGCGCACCTCAGACCTTCTCATAAACCACGTCATCCAGCAGAATGTTGGGCTGGGCAATGTTGAAATCCTGCTGAAGGACGCAAACCTTGAGGAAATTGTCCTCAACAATGCCACAGAGCCTGTGTGGGTTTACCACAAGAAATACGGCTGGCTTAAGACAAACATCACTATGCCCAATGAGGCGAAGATAAGGCATTACGCGACAATCATCGGCAGGGATGTTGGAAAGGAGATAACGCTGCTGAAGCCGCTGATGGACGCGCATCTTACGACAGGCGATAGGGTCAATGCCACACTGGCTCCAATCTCTACAAAAGGCAACACAATAACCATAAGAAAGTTCGCTGAGAAGCCCTGGTCAATAACAGACCTGATCAAGACAAAGACAATGAACTATGACTCTGCAGCCTGGGTCTGGCTCGCAATCCAGAATGAGCTTTCAATGATAATTTCAGGAGGCACAGGCTCTGGAAAGACCTCTGCACTGAATGCTATTGCAAACTTTTTCCCTCCAAACCAGCGCATCATTTCAATTGAGGACACAAGGGAGCTTACACTGCCCAACACTTTGCACTGGGTGCCCCTGGAAACAAGGCTTCCAAATCCTGAGGGACAGGGCGAAATTACAATGCTTGACCTTGTTGTCAACTCCTTGAGAATGAGGCCTGACCGAATAATCATGGGCGAGATTAGAAGGCAGAAGGAGGCGGAAGTCCTCTTTGAGGCAATGCACACAGGGCACTCTGTTTATGCAACGCTCCACGCAAACAACGCCGAGGAAACAATGATGAGGCTTACAAACCCGCCAATAAACGTTCCTAGGGCGGTTCTTGGATCTCTGTCATTGCTTCTTGTCCAGAACAGGAACAGGAGAACGGGCTTTAGGAGGACTCTTCAGCTTGCGGAAATCACGGAAAAAGGCGACGCAGATGTGCTGATGCAGCTTGACATTTCCAGGGATATTCTCGTCAATGTAAGGCCGCCCAGAAGGGTAATGGATACCTTAAGCCTGTATACTGGCATGAACAAGGCAGGCGTTGAAGCAAGCCTCATTGAGAAAAAGAGAATCCTGAAGTGGCTTGTTGACAATGACATAACCGATGTTCACCAGATTGGACTGATTATGGCGAAGTATTATACAGGAAAATTCAAAATTTAGGTGATGGCTATAGATTTTGTAAGAATGTTTGCAGGCAGGTATCCTGGCTTAAAGCGCATACTGCTCGTTGCCAGAATAAGGGATTCCCCAGAAAAATTTGTCAGCCGCAGCATGATGCTTGCGATGTACTTCGCAGTCGGGCTGTGCATTCTCGGCTTTCTCTTCTTTTCAAAAAGCATGGGCGCAAAGGTCATTGCCGCAATTCCGGCAATATTCCTTGTTGGCTTCTTTTTGGCATTTGTTTTCATGATGAACACGCCGCAGGGCGTGATAAGGAGAAGGCAGAAGGATATTGACAAGGAAGTCCTCTTTGCAGGAAGATACCTCCTTGTGAAGATGGAGTCCGGCTCGCCTCTCTACAACTCCCTTATCGACGCCTCAAAGAGCTACGGCGTTGCAGGAAAATATTTCCGCGAGATAATTGACGATATTTCTGCCGGCACAAACATCGAAGATGCCCTTGAGCACGCCCGCGAGTACACCTCTTCAGAATATTTCAAGAAAATCCTGTGGCAGCTTATCGCTGCGCTTAAGACAGGCACTGACGTCACTGTCTCATTGAGGAACACACTCAAGGTGATTGCTGACAGCCAGATTATTGAAATCAAGGAATATGGAAAAAAGCTAAATGCCCTTATGCTCTTCTACATGCTTGCAGCCATTGTCGTTCCGTCGCTTGGAATTACGCTGGCAATACTTGTTGCGAGCTTCATGAATTTGAGCATTCCGCCGATTTTTTTTCTTGCAGTTCTGTTCTTCCTCTCGTTGATACAGCTGTTCTTCATAATGCTGGTCAGGTCTAACAGGCCGATGATGGAGCTATGAATCTCAAAATAATATACCTCGAGGAATTTGGAAAAGCCTTTGTGCCTAAGAAAATGAGGCCGCACCTTAGGAGCTATTTCCTAAAGGCAGCAATAACTGAAGTTCCATATAAGCTCTTCGGCGGACTTTTCTATCTCAGCCTGCTGGCAACTTTCTTTGTTTACTTTTACAAGATATACCCGCTGTTCACTGAGGAAACAAGCTTCGTCAAAGTTTTCCTTTACACAATTGGCACCTGGATTGTCCTGCCACTTGGCATAACAATTCTTCTTGCGCTTTTGCTTTATTTCTACCTTGACCTGAAAATCTTCAACAGGACAAGCAAGGTGGAAGCGGTGCTTCCTGATTTTCTCCGGTTTGTTTCAGAAAACCTAAAGGGCGGCATGTCGTTTGAAAGAGCCCTATGGTCAGCCATTAGGCCTGAGTTTGGAATATTGGGCGCAGAGGTAAGGCTCGCGGCAAAAAGGGTGATGACTGGCTCAGACATTGAGGACGCGCTTAAGGAGATTACCGCAAAATACCACTCGCCCACGCTTAGAAGATCACTTGACCTTATCATCGAGGGAATGAAGGGCGGCGGAAGGACAGCCTACATAATTGACAAGATTGTTGAGGACCTTGAGCAGACAGCTGAGCTGAAGGCAGAGATGAAAGCCACAAACCTCTCTTACATCATTTTTGTCTCTGTGATAGTCCTTGGTGTAGCTCCTGCATTATTTGCCCTCTCATACCAGTTCCTCCAGATACTGATATCAATAAGCGCCAAGATGAGCGCAGTCCCGCAGGGAGACTTAAGCATAACGCCAATGCTTACCCTCGGCAAAGTCACAATCGACCCAAACACCTTCAAGGCATTTTCGCGCGGAGCCCTTGGCATTATCGCACTCTTTTCAGCGATGCTTATATCCCAAATCAGCAATGGCAACATAAAGGGCGGCGTAAGGATTATCCCATTCTTTGCGGCAATTACGCAGATTATCTACACCATGTGCATGCTGCTCCTCGGAAGCGTCTTTGGCAACATGATAACGTAATCTTAGCGTGTTCAATTTCCGTGCCGACTTTGCCCAAAGCCTGCAGGCGTGTGCGCTTGGGTTCGTCAGAAATGCAAAATTTCTGAGCGCCATCAGAGCGCGCATCGCTCTGAGGAATTTTCTCCCGCCTTATCTTTTGTGGCGGGAGAAAATTAAGTCCCTAGGACCAAAGTCGGTCTTCGTCACCCAATTCGAAATCAGGTAATCCTGCGAAAAGTATATAAATCAGGCTGCATTCCAGAAGCAATAACTTTCTTTCGAAATTCTGCAACGACAGAGAGGCAATGCACATGGCTGATGAAACTACAGATTCACAGTTAAGAGCCCTTGAGGAAAGTATGGACTTTATCCG
>JAZDGJ010000069.1:0-13647 GCA_043807015.1 Candidatus Woesearchaeota archaeon
GAAAAGCCTTGAGCCGATAAGAACCCCGACAAGCAGATACATGATTAGAGTTGGAAGCCCTTCCCTGCCGAGGTCAATATTCCTTTCTTTCAAAAGCCTTCCAAGAAGCCAGTATGTGAAGAAAACTCCGATGACGAAGAAAATGCCATAATAGCGTATCTCAAAAGGACCTGCCTGCAGAAGCACAGGGTCAATGTTGTTGTAGAACATAACGCAGCTAATAGAAGGGAGTTTTATAAAGTTTGCTGGAAGTTATGCGCCGGAGCCGGGAACTTCACAGCTTTTGGCTGCTTTGAACCCGGAAGGGTCGCGAAACCCTCACCTTTATCAGAGGTGCGCGGCTTCCTGATTTCGCCACTCCGGCGCATGCTAAAAAACAGAATTCTGAAATTAATATGTCTTGCTGAGAAAAAAGCTCAGATTTTCCGAAACTTTTGAAATTTTTCTGGAAATTTTGAAAGATTTCCGACGGAAAAACGAAAGTATTAAATAAAAGCCCCGATAATAAGGCATTTGGTCGCGAAACCAAAGGTTCTCCTGATTTCGGAACCCGGATTTTTTCTTTATTTTTTTAATGCGAATGAGTAAAAGAATAAGCTCTAAGCCTTCATCTTCTCAACAACTGCCCTGTCGCTGATTATTGCAGAGTTGCCGGAAGGGTCTTCTATGATGATTTTGAGCTTTTCTGAGCCGTATAAAGTCCTGCTGATCTTCTTCAGCATGTTCTTGGCTTTTTTCTGGTCTTCCTTTTCCTCAGCAACATCCCTGACTGACTCAAGCTGCTGCTTAATCCTGCTGAAAAGCCCCTCGACGTTTGTGATGTAGCCGTTAGCTGCCACCCCCGGCTCTATGGTAGTAATATAAGGAATCTTGACGGTCGCTTGGCTTGACTTCACGATTCGTATTTTGCAGTCTTCATCGCCCGAAATCTCTATTGAGTAGCGGGTCGGCTCGCGATGCTCTGCGCTCTCAAGGTCTGACTTGTGGAACTTGCAGTTTGTGCAGGTCATTGAGAAAATGTAAACTTTTCCAAAATAGGGAATGTCGTCTTCTGCCTCGTTAAGAGTCAGATTCTTTGTCTGGCATACAGGGCAGACTTGCCCGGCAAGCTCTTCTTTCCTTTGCATAATTCCCTAACCTCAACTAATTCCTCAATTTGATTGTTTAAAAATTTATTGCTACCGGAAATCGACCTCGTCGATTTCTGGTCCCAAAAACTTGCAATCCGAGTTGCAAGTTTTTGTTAGCGCACAATTGCTCCGTCTGAAATATCAACAGAAACTTCCTCTTTTGGGGTTTTGAGGATGCTTTCGCCCCATAAAATCCTGTTTGCTTTTACAGCAAGCTTGACTTTCTTGAACTCGTCGATTGTGATTTCCGCTTCAGACGAAGGCGAGCCTGCTGAAACAGAATCGCCTGATTCTGAGCCTGCGGCTTCGAGCAATTTTATGTCTGCGCCGTTGTCTGCGGCAAGTATCATGCCCTTGCTTTCAACGCCCCTTATTGTTGCTGCAGCAAGGTTTGTTACGACGACAACTTTTTTGCCAACGAGCTCTTTAGGTTCATAGTAGCTCTTCAATCCTGCGACAAGCTGCCTCTCCTCTTTGCCGATTCTCACTTTGATTAAATAAAGCTTGTCTGCGCCAGGATGGTTTTCCACAGAGACGATTTCCGCAACTTTAAGGCTCAGCGGGAATTTTTTTCCCTCAAAGGGCAATGCCTTGCCCTCTATCTTTGCAAATATTATCCTTGCCTTCTCAATCTCGCAGTTCTTCAGGTCAAAGCCGATGTCCTTGAATGCCAGGCTGTTAAGGCCTAATTGCTTCTGCAGCCTTGTGGCAAACTTCGGGAGTATTGGAGAGATAAGTATTGAGATGTTCTTGACGATGTTTGCGGCAAATGTCACAACCTCGTGGCATCTTTTTTTGTCTTTCTTTATGAGCTGCCAGGGCTCATTCTCCTGGAAATACTTATTGCCCAGGGCGCTTATCTCAAGGATTAGCCTTACGGCTTCCCTGAAATTGTATGTTTCATAAGCATCCTTCACCAGGGCAATCTTTGCGCTGAACTCGTCAATGAACTTGCTGTCTTCCCTGAAATTTGAGAGCTTTGAGTCAAAGTTGTTGTTTGCAAAACTCAATGTCCTGTAGGCAAAGTTTGCAATGTTTGCAACAAGGTCATTGTTTATTTTCCTGCTGAAGTCATCCTCGTCAAGGTTGAGGTCAGTCATTGAATGGCTCAGGTTTGCAGCATAATAAAAGCGCAGGAACTCAGGATCCTGCTTGTGCAGATACTGCTTTGCTGTAATGAAAGTGCCCTTTGACTTGGACATCTTTTCCCCTGACAGTGTGATGTGCCCGTGGACAACTATGTCTTCCGGGAGGTTGAAGCCAGCGCCGAGCAGCATTGCAGGCCAGAAAAGGAAATGGTGGTATGTTATGTCCTTGCCGATGAAATGTATCACTGACGAATCTTTGCCCTGCCAGTAGTCCTCCAGCTTTTTGCCGGCTTTCGCGCAGTATTCCTTGGTTGTAGCAATATAGCATATCGGTGCGTCAAACCACACGTAATAGTATTTTGAGCTCTCGCCTGCAACAGGGAAGCCGAAATATGGGGCATCTCGCGTGATGTCCCAGTCTTCCAAGCCAGTGTCAACCCAGTTCATGACAAAATTCTTCACTTCTGACTGCAGGCTTTGCTTGTAAGTCAGCCAGTCCTTAAGCTGCTGGGAGAAGGAACTGAGCTTGAAGAAGTAATGCGTGGATTTCTTCCTTGTTGGCTTGTCCTTGCATATTGCGCAGTATGGCTCGACAAGCTCCACTGTTTTGTAGGCGGCATTGCACTTCTCGCACTGGTCCCCATACTGGTCTTCTGCTGAACATCTGGGGCATTTGCCTTTCACATATCTGTCCGGAAGGAAGCGCCTGCAGTTTTCGCAGAAAGCCTGCTCCACTTCTTTTTCGTAAATGAAGCCGCCCTCCTTCAGCTTATTGAAGAAGAAATCAGACATTTCCTTGTTTGCAGTGCTGTTGGTCCAGGAGTAGTTGTCAAAGGCTATGAGGAAGCCGTTGAAGTCCTCAAGATGCTCCTTGTAGTAGCGCTCAATCACCTCCTCAGGCTTCTTGCCAAGCTTTGAGGCATTTATCTCAATTGGCGTCCCATGGGTGTCGTCAGCGCAAACAAAAACCGCGTCATTTCCTGTGAGCTTGAGGAACCTTGAGTAGATATCAGTCTGAATATACTCTAGCATATGTCCTAAGTGGATGGGCCCGTTTGCATAAGGCAGGGCTGCAGTTATGAGATTATGCTTCTTAATCATAGCCAGAGAAATGATTGGACTGTTTAAAAAGTTTTGCTCATTCAGCGTCAGTGCCTTCTGCCTTGCCCTTCTTCTTAATCGCCTTCATCTTCTTCGTGACGTCAATAATGCAGGAGCACTTGTCGCACTGGAACCTTAATGTCTGGACTCCTTCAACATTTTTTCTCTTGAAGGGAATCTGCTTTTCTGCCTTGCTCTTGCATTGGGGGCAGGTGTATTCAACGCACGCCATCAATGAGTCCTCGTAAGCCTGCTTTTCAACATTGTAATGGCAGCTCGGGCACTCGTAGCTATCAGCCCTTGTCTTCACCTTGCCTTTTGAATCGCGGGGTTTGCCCATTGTTGCTTTTTTGCATTTCGGACACAGCTGCTTGAAAACCCAGCACATAACTTCTCCCTCGCCGAGGACGCGCTGGGTGAAGTATATGCACTCGTCCATGCCCTGGGGTTTCTTTAAAGCCATGAAAAAATCCTGGGGCTTCTAATATTTAAAGTTAGCGAAAATGAAAAACTTTATTAATACGCCTTTCTAAAATCAAGCCATATGTGCAATGAATTCTTCAGGCCGACATGGAAGAAGGTTATAGGCTTCTTAGTTGTCAACTGCACTGCGCTCCTGGCTTACCTTATGCTCAAGCTAGTATTCACAGAAGGGTGGATGAATTCATTCCTTACATACTTTTACCTGGTGCTCTCGCCTTTTGTGTTCCTGCTGAACCTCCTTGCCAGTGCGCTGTTGGTATGGGGAATCCCGATTGGCACCTTTGGCGTGATTACGCTCAGCCTGGTTCAGAATGTTCTTGAGATTGCATGGCATTATGCTGTGGCCTGCTTTGTCATCGCAGGATACTGCATGCTTAAGGGCAGGAAAGGCGTCATATTGAAGCCAAAGAAGCGCAAAAAATAATTCTTTCCAGATAAGCACAATGAAAAAGCTGCCCAATTTAGGAGTAATTGCAGGCATTATCATAATTGCCCTTGCAGCCCTTTACCTGCTCTACAAGTTCGGAATGAATGGAAGCTGGCGGCAGCTTGCCGCTTACTGGCCTTATCTTATAATTGCAGCGGCAATCGCCTTTATTTTCAGGAAGAAACTGCTGGCAGTGACATTTGTAATCATCATCCTTATTGCCGGAGGGCTTTATGTGGCTGAAAAAACCTCTGCAGGAGAGCAGCGCGAGATTGTCAACCAGATAGCTGCTGGCAGCGGAATTGACCGCATGAGGCTTGACCTGGCTTACGGCGCAGGGAATTTTGAGATATACTCAGGCAGCAGCGCCTATTATCTTGTCAACACAATACAGACAGCTGACTCTGAAGACCCTGAGATGAATGTTGAAAGGAATGGCTCAATGGCAATCGTCGGGATAAAAAGGCAGGGAAGCCTTGCAATCAGCCAGCGCGAAGAAAGCTGGGACGTAGCGCTCTCGCCGGAGATTCTCATTGACATGTCGATTGACTACGGCGCAGCAGATGCGAACATTGACTTAAGAAGCCTGAAAGTTGAAAACCTCGCGATACATTCCGGCGCAACAACAACGAAGATAACATTCGGAAGCTTTCCAACCAAGGCAACCATTGACACTGGAGCCAGCACACTAGAACTTGCGTTTCCAAAAGGCTATGGCGCAAAGGTTACTGTTGAAGGCGGGCTTGTTGAAAAGCAGTTCCCTGATTTCTCGAAAGAGGGCGACACATATACCCGCAGCGGGAATGGAACAATAGAAGTCAGGATAAAGGCGGGCGCAGCAACCATAAAGGCAGAATTCTACTAAATTGTCGTGCTCTGCAATTTGCACGACAATTTACTAAGCCCTTCCATTTACAAGGAATTCTATCGCGAGGTATATTGCATAGAAGGCTAACATGTAGACTGCATCCGCCTTTGTCAGGATTCTCTCTTCATCTATGAAGAAAATTATCAGCAGCCCTGCAAGGAACATTGCGCCGCCGGTGACAAAGATAAGGTTCGGGTTGAATGAGAATGGGCTTATGAGCACAACTATGCCGAGGAATATTGTTGCATCAGCGATTACTGTGCCAAGTATATCGCCGAGAATGAGATCTGAGTGGTTTGAACGGACTGCCTTGATAGAAAATACCAGCTCAGGAAGGCAGCTTCCTATGCTTATGACCGTCAGCGAAACCAGTATCGGAGGAATATTGATTTCGTGCGCAAACTCAACGCCATACTGCACTGTGTAATAGGCGCTTATGATGATAGCTGTAAGCGAAAGCACAAGCAGGAACAGGTTTTTGGCAGCAGAGTGATCTTTGGAATAATCAACCCGCTTCCTGAACATCTTGCTTTCAATGGATATTGTAAGGAAAAAGAAAAGCCCGCTTAGCAGCAGAATAATCCCGTCAATCCTTGAAAAAGTTCCGTCAATGCCCAAAAGAAAAGGAAATGCAAGCAGCAAGAGGTAGAACAAGTCTTTTTTCACGATGGAGCTTTTCACTGAAATGCCGTTCTTGGCAACCAATGCCACAATGCCGAAAACAAGCGTCAGGTCAACGACATTTGAGCCGAGCAATGCGCCTATGCCGAACTCAGAGCTGCCCTTCAGGGCAGAGATTATGGAAATGGTTGCTTCCGGAGATGCTGATATCAGCGCAATAATGAAAAAGCTGATGATAAACTCTGAAAGCCTTAGAGCCTTGGCAAGCCTTGAAGAGTATTCTATTGCATACTGGGCGCTTTTTGCAAGTATAAAAAGGAAAAGAAGGAACAGCGCCAGATTAACAAGCATCATGCCCTTTAAGCTGGCTTAAAGATATATAAACCTTACTTCTTCAGCAGGTCCCTTATCTCTGCGAGCAAAACTTCCTGCTTGTTCGGCTCTGCAGGAGCTGCAGGCTTTGCCTCTTCCTTCTTCTTCATGCTGTTCATGCCTTTCACTATCATGAAGATTACAAAGGCAATTATCACAAAGTCAATCAGCGTGTTTATGAAAACACCGTAGTTGATTGATACTGCCACTGCCGTGTCAGTAGCAGGCTTCATTACAATCATAAGGTTCTTGAAGTCCACTCCGCCAAGAAGCACTCCTATCGGCGGCATTATGATGTCAGCCACCAAAGAACTGATAATCTTTCCAAACGCAATGCCTATTATGATGCCTACTGCCATATCCATAACATTGCCTTTCATGGCAAACGCCTTAAATTCGCCAAGCATGCCCATAATCTCACCCCGCTGCAAGGCACGAAAGAGAATATAAGAAGCTTTTGGAAAAAGGATAGCCCCGCCAGGATTCGAACCTGGGTCACGAGGGCCAGAGCCTCGTATGACTTGCCTCCTATTCGCCTTCGCGGATAAGGATTTGGCCGCTACACTACAGGGCTACAAAAAACTTATGCAATCTGGCTATGTTCTTATCGTTGGAAAAGCCCACTCTTTTAAAATCTTGCGGAAATCAGATATTCAGCTGGAGGAGCAGCCCTGAGCTGCCGCAGTAGAAATATGCGTTCTTGGCAGACCTTACAAAGCGCTTAATCCTGCTGAGCTGCTTCCTCGCCTTAACAATTCTATGTGAGCACTTGACTTCGTAAACATCTATTTTGCCATCCTTCTTTGCAACAACATCAATCTCGCCAAATTGCCTTTTGCAGGAGCGTATTGGCACGTTGAGAGAAAGCGAGTCGTAATCAGGCTTTATCCTGTCGCAAAGTTCCTGCACATAAGCGTCGTGTTTGCTGAGCTTCACTATGCAGCTGATTTATGCAACTATTATTATTTAAAGTTTGTGGCTAAGTTTTTATACTGCCATCTGCTCTTGCACGAATATGAAATACAAATTCAGCAAGCCGCTGATTGAAGGCACCATAAAGTCAAGACCTAACAGATTTATCTTCATGGTGGACATAAACGGCACAATCCAGAAATGCCACTGCCCCACAACAGGAAGGATTGGCAGCATAGAGTTTGAAAATGTGCCCTGCCTTCTCTCAGAGAATGCGCCTGGGAGATTCACAAGATACACTGTGGAAGCGATTTCTTCAGACAGGAAAAGCTGGATTGGAATAAACCAAAATAAAGCCAACCACTACATAGAATATTTCCTGAAAACAAGGCAGCTTTCAAAGATTGCCCACGGCAACGTACAGAGGGAAAGAAGCCTCGGCTATGCAAGGATTGATTTTCTTGTCAGCAGCACCTACATTGAGGTCAAGACGCCTTTAATGGAACTGCCAGGCAGCTTTACGAAAAGGGAATTCAGCAAATTCGACTCGTTTGAGAGGATGATAAAGCATTTCAAAGAGCTGTCAAACGGGCTCAAATATGGATATAGGGCGGTCATTATCTTGTGCTACATGTTTGATGCAGAGCCATTTTCTCCGCCTTCAGCAGACAAGGACAACTGGCGCATGCAAAGAGCTGCAATGATGGCAACAAGGAAAGGCGTTGAGACCTGGCAGGCAAACCTCAAAATAGACAAGGACGGAGTGGAGCTGATGAAGTATTTTCCGCTGAGGCTTTTCGGGAAAAAACCGTTACTGTGATGTAAAATGTGGGTATTATTCGGGTTGCTGACTGCGTTTTTTGACTCTCTCAAGGACGTTGCTGGAAAGAGGGGGCTCAGGAATGCGGACGAATACTTGATTTCATGGGCGTGGCGCTTTTTCGCGCTAATATTTCTGCTGCCGCTGCTTTTCTTCACAGGCATTCCGAAAATAGGCAGCAGCTTCTGGGCTGCTCTAGCGGTTGAAGGAGTATTCATAACAATTGCAACAGTACTCTATGTTAAGGCGCTGAAGCATTCTGACCTTTCGATAACCCTTCCCATGCTGGCATTCACGCCACTTTTCCTGCTCATAACCTCACCCATTATGCTGGGCGAATTCCCCAGCGCCATAGGCCTTATAGGAATACTCCTGATAATTTGTGGCTCTTACACACTTAACATCAAGGAGAGGAAAAATGGATACTTGGCGCCGTTCAAAGCCCTGCTTAGGGAGAAAGGACCGAAGCTTATGCTGATAGTTGCGGCTTGCTGGAGCATTACCGCAAACATTGACAAGATAGGGATAAGGAATTCTTCGCCCATATTCTGGAGCATCTCGCTTGCGGCATTCTCCTCATTAGCGCTTTTCCCAACTATTTTATTTGGAAGAGAAAAAAGACTTATGCAGATACCGTCAAAAATTCATGCCCTCCTGCCTATAGGGCTTGCTAGCGCACTGACACTGGTGTTCCAGATGTACGCCATCAGCATGGCTCTTGTGCCTTATGTAGTCTCGCTGAAGAGGACGAGCATACTAATGGGCGTGGTCTTCGGGCGGCTGATATTCAAGGAAAAGGAGACAAGAAACCGGTTTATCGGCGCGGCAATAATGGTCGCTGGCGTAATTCTTATAACACTTGCATAAATTATTAAACCGGCCTTTATTACATATTATCATGAAGCAAATAGCCCAGGGAGCAGAAGCCACAATTTACGAGGAAAAGAATAAAATCACAAAGCTGAGGAAGAAAAAAGGCTACCGGCTTGAAACGCTGGATTTAAAGCTCAGGTTTTCCAGAGCAAGAAGAGAGGCGAAAATACTCGAGAAACTGCAAAACGCGATTGATGTTCCAAAACTGATCTCATTATTCGGCAGCAGGGTGGAAATGGAAAAACTGCAGGGGAAGCAGCTGAGGGATGTCTTGAATGAAAAGAACTGCCAAAAATTATGCCTTGAAGCAGGGCAGAAGATTGGAAAAATGCACGACCTCGGAATTATTCACGGTGACTTGACGACTTCAAACATGATGCTCTCAAAAGGCAAGGTCTATTTCATAGACTTCGGGCTTTCATTTTTCTCAAGCAGGATTGAGGACATGGCAGTTGACCTTCACGTGCTGAAGGAGACATTGAAGGGAAAGCACAATGAGATTGCAGAGAGGTGCTTTGATGCTGTGCTGAAGGGTTACAAGAAATCAAAGAATTCTGCTGAAGCAATAAAAAGAATGGAAATTGTAGAGGCTCGCGGCAGGTATAAGGGAAAATACTAGCCCTTCCCGACACAAGGCCTTTTGACTTCTATTGGAATCACGCCCTTATTGAATTCCAGCTTGGCAATCTCCACAGGGCTGTACCTCAGCTTCTTCAGGTCGTCATCAGAGAGCTTTACCATGAAAGGAGCGCCCATGGCAATCTGCAGAGCCCTGGAGCCTATCAGCCGTGCCTTCTCGTACTTTGTGTATTCCATTTTACAGCACCTTCCTAAGCTCTGCTGACTTGTCAATCGCAATGCCAATCATTGTGTCAACCTCGTCTATTGACAGGGGCATATCGCCGCCCTTTTGCAGCGCGCAAAGCCCTCCGTCTTCTGTCACGCCTACGGTCAGCCTTGCATCAGCAACCTTTTCCTCCTCGTTTGTCGGGTCAATGAGGAAATGGCCGTCCATCTTCACAACTGTTACTCCAATAGGAGTCTTCAGCATTGGCACTTTCTGCGTTGTCTGTTTCTTATAGTTGATTGTTGTGCCATCATATTCAGGGAAGACTGCCTTGCTTAATGCTGCAAGAGCTGCCAGGCAGCTTGCGTCAATCAAATTTCCAGCTGCGTTTATTGTGCAGATGTCAATACTGACCACCCAGCATTTCTCTGCCTTAGTAATCAGAAGCTTCTTTGTGTCAATTGCCTTGGACTCCCTTATGATTCTGTCAACGAGTCTTGCGACTTCAACAGACTCTGCATCTGGGGGACCTGCCTCAAACTCAGGAGAGCTCATTGGCAGGAGCTCTGCATTGACCATCATGTTGCCGTCTTCAGGAGTGTCAGGATATGGCTTGCCAATCTCCATCTTTACGCCAGCCATTACCTCTGTGTCGCCAAACTTCACGCGAGCAGAGCCTTCTGCGTTCTTTGTGACATCATACTCAACAGTTGCCTTCCTGAAATCCAACGGCTTTCTGCCGTCAAACCTCATGTTTTCCTGCAACGACTTCAATATATGCTGCTTTAGTAGACCGTTCATACTTCAACACCTGCGAATTTTTCCTTGAGTGCCTGCTTTTGGGCTTCATAGATTTTCTTGCAGGCGCCCTTTGCCATCTCAAGACCTTTTTTCATGTCTTCCCTGCTTATCTGCCCGTCCATCTGGAGCAAAGTAATCTGGCCAGTCCTTGCAATCATTGCAACAGGGATGTCAGCGACTTCTCCTTCAGGATAGCTCTCCTCAGAATAGTCAAGGTCAACAACGATTTTGTCGTCAACTTTTCCCACGGAAATGGAGCTCACCATGTCTTTCATTGAAATGCCTGCATCCGCCAGTGCTATGGCTGCCGCAGATATTCCTGCGCACCTTGTGCCGGCATCTGTCTCGGGCAGCTCTATGAAGACATCCACGACTGCATTCGGGAAGTCCTCAAGATTCAGCACAGGCATTAATGCCTTCTCTGTCACATAGGAAATCTCCTTTGACCTCCTTGAGCCGCCTGGCCTAACTCTTTCTCCGAAACCTGAGAACGGCATCATGTTATACCTGCACCTCAGGACTCCCTTCTGGGGATTCTGCAGGAACCTCGGATATAAATCACGAGGACCGTAAACAGCAGCGTAAGCCATTGTGTTTCCAATCCTGAACATTGCTGAGCCATCAGCGTTTTTGATAACGCCTGCTTTGGCTTCTATCGGCCTTGTGTCTTCAAAGCCCCTTCCATCATTTCTCTTCTTGTATGGCATTTTCATCAACCTTCTTGTTTGTTAATCTTTCAAGGAATTCCTTCATGCGGTCTGTCAATCCAGCAATGTGGGCTTCCCTTTCTATCTTCCTAATTGCGTCAACAGCAATTATCTCGCTTTGCGGCGTGCCCTGTATCCAGACAACGCCGTTCTGGCCGACAATTATCCTGCAGCCAGTGGCTGTCTTAACCATGCTGACCATTGAGCCCTGCTTGCCAATTATTCTTGGCACCTTGTTGGGCATCACAGTTATTATCCTTCCTTCGCCTAATTTCCTCAAGCCAGGCCCCTTCATTGTTACATCAACAAGGTTCTGCGATGTGACATTTGTTATTTTAGTCACAAGGTAATCGCCGAAGTTGAAGTACCTTGTAAGGTCTGCTCCCCTGGTTATGAACTCAGAGGTTGCTTCCTTCATTGTGAGCAAGGCAGAATATGCTGAATTCAGCTCTATTCTCCAGCCGTTCAATGTGATGTCTATCACATGCCCTATTATTGTGTCTCCTCTCTTAGGCAGATACTTGCCTGAAAGGGGTATAAGCTTGATGAGCCTTCCTTCAACTGTGACCAAACCAAGCCTTGAGGAGATTATTTTCTCTCCTTCCCTGTATGTCCCTTCTGTGGGCAGATAGTCCATGCCCTCTGCCAGCTCTTCGCCTGGCACAACAACTGATTTGTCTTCTATGAGTAATTTTCCCATTTTCACCACTTATTTAGATTTTAGCAGTTTTGTCTCTACTTCTCCGCGAGTCATCTTGTTAAGCTCGTCAAAGAAGTCCTGCTGAAGCCCGGCTGGTATCTCAACTACAGAGAGCAACGAGCCGTCATTCTGCCATTCATCCTTCAGCATTGTCCCGAAATTCTTCAGGAGCGAATATGACTTTGCAGCGTACTGGGGAGGAATCCTTATCTGGATTTCCCTCACCTCAAACCTTATGGGAAGCACGAGGCGGATTTTCTTCACTATTTCCTGCACCTGGTCTTCTGCCTTCTTGTTTTCGTCAATCCTGACCTTTGCCTCAATCATCGCATTCTCAATCCTCTGGGCAGGATGCGGCAGGTCGTTTTCAGGATTGATTCCGTTGCGCTGTATCAAAAAAATGATTTTCCTCCTCTTTTCCTCCCTCAGCCTGTCACGGTATTCTGTAGTGAGCTGGATCTCACCTTTCTGGATAATGATTTTTGCAACTTCCAAAGGATCTGAGGTGTTGAAAATCTTTTCAAGGAGATGTTCAGACGCTATTGATCCTTTATGGGCATCTGAGAAAATCTTTTCTGCGAGAAGCACTTCCCTTATGTCAATATGCCTGCCTGACTTGAAGTCAATTGCCTTGTCAGCATTGACTGAAATCTCAAAGTTCTCGCCGCCTGTCTTCAGCCTTGCAAGATTAAGGTGCAGCTTTTCCCCTGAGACAATATTGGTTGCCATTTTACTTTTTCTTTGTCTTAAGCTGCTCCTCAAGCTCCTGCTTTGTGAGCTTTACAAATTTCTTCTCCTTTGTTGTTATGTATGCGCCATCAATCCTGTCGTGGCTGAACTCAGTGCCAAGGGCTTTTGAAAGAGCATTAATTCCAAGCTTAATTGCTTCCAGCACAGTAATGTCGTCCTTGTATTCCTTCTTCAGGATTTCCTCAATCTCTGTTTCGCCTTCGCCTATGACCGTAGCCTTGTACTGGAAGAATATTCCAGTAGGGTCTGTCTCAAAAAGCTTTGGAGTGCCGTTGTCTATTCCGGCAACAAGCAGTGAAACGCCGAAAGGCCTCAAGCCGCCTGATTGAGTGCAAATCTGCTTCAAATTGCAGATGTCCTTGACTATTGTAATGGTGTCAATAGCGCTGTCATAAGTAACGCGATGCTGCTGGGCTTTCATCTGCGCGCGCTCTATCAAGACGCGGGCATCTGACAAAATGCCTGACGCTGTTGCGGCAATGTGCTCGTCAATCTGCCAGATTTTCTCAACTGCCTCCGCCACTACCAAATTGTCTACTATGCGCTTGTCTGTTATAAGCACGACGCCATCCTTGCAGGCTATGCCTATGGCTGTTGAGCCCTGCTTCACTGTCTTCTTTGCATATTCAACCTGGAGCAGTCTTCCATCAGGGCTGAACATTGTAATTGCCCGGTCATAACCCATTAATTGATGTGGCATTGGCTGTTGCATTTTCTTCACCTCAAATACTGTGTTGCTTTGTTAATCATGCCGCTTATTCCTACGCTTCGCATAATTGCGTTCTGCCTGCCTATTTTCTTCACCAGGCAAAGTGACGCCCTTACAGGCTCCACATACTTGCGCTGAATCCTCACCATGCCGCGCTGCTTTTCCTGAGACCACATCTTAGGCAGCTTCCTGAAGCCTGATTTGGCAAAAGCAGCAGTTCCCATAAATGAAGCTGCTTGTGTGCTGAAGGCTTCAATCGCCTTTTCATAAGGCACTGGTTTCTTCGCTATGGCTTCGAACACCAAATAACGCCTTTTTTCCCGCATGCTGGGGTTCAGTTTCATTTGCAATCTTTGTTGAGAGAAACTAGGTAGTGTTTCTTCTTTCGTGCCTTTGGAGATGACTAAATCATATTTAAAGCTTGCGGTTTTCGCTAGATTTATAAGTTCTGGCGACCTACCCTGCTCAGTTAGGGGGTGAAAGCAATATGGCTTGGGG
>JAZDGJ010000070.1:0-8802 GCA_043807015.1 Candidatus Woesearchaeota archaeon
GTTGAGCAGGGGTATTGCCAGGTAAGCGCAGACAGCCATTAACGTGTTTACCCCCATCCCGCCTATTGTCCCGCCCAAGAGGTTGACCATGGTCAATGACGCTATAAAGAAAAGCGGCGCGGCAATCAAAAGACCAGTGTATATGTCAGAGTATGTGCTTACGCTCTCATTGTAGCGCTGCCTTTCAAGCTGGTAAGTAAGCGTGGTCTCCTCAGATTTCTGCTTTAGGAAGCTGTCAAGATCGCCGCCAGTCTCAATTGTGCTCACCATTCCCTCAAGGAATTCCTTGAATGCGGGGCTTGGAGTAGTTGATGCAACTGCCTTAACCGCTGTCAGAAAGTCATAGCCGAATATCGTGATAAAATCCACAATCTTCCTTATTTCGACAGCAACTTCGCCGTATTCTGATGAACGTGAAATCAGCTCAAACATTTTTGCCGGTGGCACTCCCGATGCCGCAACAGAGGAGATGTGGTTGATGGCAAAAGGCAGATTAGTAGTTATGCTCTTTCTTCTTTCCTTTATTCTGAAGAACGGGTATGCATAGAATATTGCAATGCATGCAGCTCCTGCAGTCAGGGATATTATGGCTGACCTGAGTATAATCTGGTATAGCTCATAGTTCATTGCAAAGAAAAAGAAAGTAAGTATTGTTCCGAGGAAGAGCATCATTGCAATCGCTATGAGAATCATGATGTTGACATAAGTATTTGAGAGCACTTTTATGTTTGCAGCCCTAAGCGCATTATAAAGCACGCCGAACATTTCAGGGAACTTGTCAACGAGGAAAAGGCTGATTTTCTTCACAGTGACATTTGCTATAAGCCCGAGGGAGTTGCCCTTATAGACAGAAGGCTTCTCAACCTCAAGTATCCTTCTGACCCTTTGCGCTTCCTGGGCGAGAAGCGTGGAGTCAAACCTGGAGACTTTTTCGTCCTCATAAAGCCTTTTCCTAACCTCCCTAAGCTTTTTCATCTGCTCAGGCACTTCTGTCTCTTCACTCATAACAGGCTCCTGCTTTTTCCCGAATTTGCCCACAATCTCATCCCAGAGATGCTGGGCAGAGAACCAGCCGAATACAATTCCGCCTGAGGATTTCAAAGGAGCTTTTTCCACGGGCTTTAAGCCCTTTTCCATCTCCATAACCTCGTCTATGAACGGGCTTTTGCCTTTCTTGAAAACTAATGCTTCAGGTTCCTCTTTTGCAGGCTTAGGAGTTTTTCTGAAAAGCGCAGAAATTGAAGGAAATTTTGAGAATATGCTTCCTCTTGGCTTCAGCACAGGCTTTTTCTCAACCGCAATCTTAGGCTTTCGCTCAGGAAGGCGGATTTTTGGAATATGGGGCTTGGGAATCCTGGCAAGGGCGGCTTTTATATCTTTAATCAAAACAGTTAATGCCCGCATTACGCTGAAGCGTTTCTTTTCAGGGGCAGCAGCTTTTAGCGGCGCAGGCTGCTGCGGGATTTCCTCCACAGCCTTCTTAACTCTCCTGCTTTTAGCCTCTGCCAGCCTGAGCATGTGCTCTTTTTCAGCCTCCACAATTTCCCTCTTGACATCCTCATACCTTGGGAATTTGATATTTAAAGCCCTGCTGCCAGAATCAGGATGCGCCAGCGGAGGCGCATGAAGAGATTCTTCCTGGATTGCCAGATTTTGTGCAATAGGCTTGTCTTCTTCAACAAGGGGAACCCGCTTGTCAGAGTACACCTGGTAAAAAAGCTCTGCAAGAATCTTGTCAATCCTCTTCACAAGGGAATAAATGTATGCGTCATAATACTTGTACCAATCCTCTTCGCTCCTGTCTTTCAAAAGCCGGTCAAGCCGCTCCTTGAAAGCAACATACCCGAATTTCTCTTCCTGGTAATCAAGCTCAAGCTTCATTATTTCATCAGAAAGGCGCTTCTTGTAGCTAAGGTAAACATTTATCTCGGAAAGCATGTCCTCCACGAGAGAAAGCTCCCGTTCACCGACCAATGCCATTCACCTTTTTTCTCACTTCAACAAGAATCTTAAGAAGCACGTCCTTGGTTATCTTCAGCTCATTCCCCGCAACATAAGAATGGCTCTCAGAAACAGCCCGGGCAAGGGACTGCTCGTAAATATCGAGCAGAGCCCTTATCTCATACATCTTCTCCCGCAACTCGTCAATACTATTCATTTGATTTTAAATTTCGCAAGAACGGCTTTAGGATCCTTGTAGTAGAGGTTGATTAACGCGCTGACTTTGTCATTTGTGGCAATGTCCTGCTCACGCATCTTTCTCAGCAGCTCAGCGCGCCTCGCAAGCTCAATCTCAAGCTCCTTAACAGGCGTTCCTGTGTTCTTGGATATGAGCTGCAGGATGTGGGAATTGCCGTTGTAGACGATTTTGTCGCCGGCAGGGTTCCATTCAAAAAGCTTGTTGCTTTCAACCTGCCCCATCTGCTGCTTGACCTCAATAACCTCATTCAGGTCTTTTAAGCGTCGGAAATTGCGGTTTGGGTCCTTGAGGTGAATAACGCTGCATATGATGTCCAGCGAGTCAACAAGCGAAGCAGGAAGGTTAATGGGTGGAGTCTCCAGCCTTCTTACAAGCGTTTCAACTGAAGCAGCGTGGAATGTTGAGAAGCTGCTGTGCCCAGAAGCCATGCCCTGGAAAAGCACATAGGTTTCTTTGCCCCTTACTTCTCCAACCACGACATAATCAGGATTCTGCCTGAAGCTTTCCCTTAAAAGGTCAAACAGCGTAATCTCGCCGTACTGCTTGCCGAGAAGATTCGGTATCCCAAAGCCAGACCTTGCAACAGCAGGAATCCAATTCTCATGCTGGAGGCTTATTTCCCTTGTATCTTCTATTGAGACAACCCTGGCTTCTGAAGGGACAAACTGCAGGATGCTGTTGAGGAATGTTGTCTTGCCTGATGCAGTCTCGCCAATAATCATGATGTTGAACTTGTTTTCCACAGCCATCCAAAGGTATGCAAAGACCTCGGCGCTTGCAGTCCCATATCCCATAAGTTGTATTGGCGTCAATGGCTCTTTTGTGAATTTTCTTATTGTGAACGTTGGCCCGTGCGTAGTCACATCGCTGGTATAAGTGGCGTTGACCCTGCTCCCATCAGGAAGGGTTCCGTCAAGCAGGGGCTTTGCGAACGAAACATACCTTCCGGCTTTCTGGGCAAGCTTCTCCACGAAGTTAATAAGGTCCTTCACTTCACTGTAGACGATGTTTGTCTTGAGATTCTGGTATTTCCTATGCACAACATAAATGGGGGAGCCCTCGCCGTTGCACTCTATGTCCTCAATGAAATAGTCGTGCATCAAAGGCTCTATCTCGTTAAGCCCGACAAAATCCCTGTAAATGTAATACATGATTTTCTGGTAAGACTTCCTTGAGACCTTTGCGCCGATTTCCATCAGGATATTCTGGACGTTCTTCTCAAGATACTTTATTATGAGGTTGGATTTTACGGCATAGGCGAAGCTTATGTTAATCATCTCCTCCAAGCCAAGCTTAATCAGCCTCAGAAGCTCTGTTTCAGTATCTGTCAAAGTCTGCTCCTCAACCCTGTAGACAAGCTCCTTGTTTTCAGTATTCCAGAATATATGCGCAAATGCAAAAGGCGGCAGTAACGGATAGCGGATGTCAATCTTTTCATGCTCGCTTATGTCAGGAAGATTGAACACCCTCGGCCTTATGTCAATAAAAAAAGAAGGGGCTTCTCCAGGCGTCTCAGGCTGTTGAGCCAATGCCTGCGCTGCAACGGGTGATTCCTCCTGTTCTTGTGCCATTTTACCTTATAATTACACCTATTTTTCTTCCACTTACATCAATTTCACTCTTAATTTCATTCTTGGGATTACCCATTTATAAAGTTATTTGGTTTGGCAGACGCTCTGCCTACGCGATTAAGCGGGGCATTCGCTTCGCGAAGCCCCGCGAACCAAACGAACGTTACTTTTGGCAGGCGCTCTGCATCAGATGCTATGCCTATTTATTTTGTTATGAGGTTTTCAACGCTCACTTTTAGGAAGTCAGCCTTGCTCTCAAGCGTGAAAACAATGTCATACTCAAAAGAAGTAGTGTTCATATGCGTCGTGAAAATGCCGCTTGTAAGCCCTGTGCCAAGCGTTTCAAGCTCGGTATAGCCGGTTGCAGGCTGTGAAGTGCCATTAAGTGTGAAAGAAAACACGCCTTCAGTGCGGACATTGGTGTCCTTGAACTCGACATAGTTGAGCAGTGCTGACGAATCTATGCTTGTCCAATTTGTCTCGCTCCCATACCGGGTAAAATTTGCCAGTATGTAGCGGTTCTGCATTATATCGTAAGATGACGTCTCTGAGCAGGAAACGTCAACATCAGACGCAATAATCAGGTTCCCCTGTTCCTGCCTTGTTCTTGGCTCCACAATTTTTGACTGGGTTTCAAGTTTCCAGCGCAGCTGGTCATCCTCAAATCTTATCTCGCCGTCAGTCACGTCAACAGGAATAACCCTCTGCGAGCCCTGCCCCTCGCTTGCAATGTCCAGAATGTTTTTGTCAAGGGCTACAGCGCTGTCCTTTATGCCTGCAAAGGCATTCTTCTCCCTTAAGCCCCTTAATGCCGGAAGACCTGCCTCAAGGACAATTACTGTTACAGCCACGGCTATCATTACATAAAGAACCGCAGAAATCCATATGTCTCCCTTTTTTTTCATTTGCATGATGACATCCCCATGTCGCAGACAACCCTGTATGAGACGCAGTTGCCTGCATAAACGCTGAAATTTGAGCCTATGTTGACGTTTTCAACCTTAACGCTTTTGGACATCCCTCTCGGCATTGGTGAAACGTTTATTGTGCTGACCTTGTCGGTTACAACCGTGATGAAGGGTATGTCCTCGGCATCGCTGTAGGCAAGGTGCTTAAGCTGGAAGCCAAGTGTGTTCCCGTCATAGCTGAGCGAGTCCACTGTGTAAAGCTGCCTGAAGCATTGCTCAGCGCTTCCCATTCCTTCCTCAGCAATACCCTTGGCCTGATTGTAGCTGCCCATCCCGTTGATGAAGATAAAAGCCGAGATAATTATGGCGAGCAATACAAGGAATATTACAAGGGCCTTCCTTCCAATATTACTACTATCTGCCATTTTCAGATGGAAGTGCAGTTGAGAATCTCTGTGGTGTCCTTTTCAAGCACATTCCCTGAACAGGTCACTATTTTTCCACCTAAATCTATCTTGGGAATTACACGGACTTGCCTTATGTCGCCATAAGATGTATAGCTGTAGGTCAGGTTTTTGCGAAGCGCATGCCCGATTTCTATGGATGTGCCGTTAAGTGTTGTATTGGCATATACGTCAGAACTGCCTATTACCTGCATATCTATCTGGTTGATAGCCACCCTGCCAGTGTTTTCTATTATGAAGAAGATGTAGCCTTCAGTTCCGCCGCCGCCGTAGCACATCTGAAGCGTGCCATCAGCAAGCTTAACCACATTAAGGCTCACATCGCCAGAACACGTTGTGTCCTGGTCTGATTTATCCTGAACCTTATCCATAGTTCCTATCGCAAATGACTTGCCCCAATTCATTACAACTGCGCCAAGGGCAACTGCAAATGCAATTAGCAGGACAGTGGCTATAAGGGGCGAAACGCCTTTCTTTTGTTTAAGCATTTTTACCACCCCTTATCTCCCTGAGCATCTCATCAAGCTTTTTTTCCTCTTTATGCATCGTCACAATATAAGGCCATATGGCGATGCCCAAAACTCCAAAGCTCATTATGACCATCATATTCAGGACATTTGTGGTGACATAGTGGTTCAAGAAACCTATTACGCCTATGAAAAGGAATGAGAAATAAAGGAGAAGGCCCTTGTCAATGAGCAGCAGCGATTTCTCCCGCTGTATTTTTGATTTTTCTATCTCAAGAGACAAAGCCATTTCAGTAAGCTTTGATTTCATAACTTGCACCTCTTTTTCAGCAGAAAGCCACTTCGCTCTTTGTGACTTTCTTGTTCTGGCAAATGTATCTCTTTTTGCCTTCCTGAACCACAGGCATCACCTCAACCTGGCTTATCACGCCCTGCTTAACAACAGCCACTCTAAGCGTTTTTTCAGTGTTGATTGTCTGGTTCTTGTATGTTACCTGCGGCACAGTATATATGTCATACATGCGGAATAGCAATTCTTCTATTCTCAGATTACCATTATTTGAAACGTTAATATTTAAAACTTGTGTATTCTGGCAGATGGCTTTCACGCTTATGGCTGCAGAATCGCAAAGCTTCTGCTGGTTGTCCCTTTCAATCATTTCCTCAACCGTGCCAGTGGCAAACCCTGTCATGAAGCGCATCACTAACGCACCGACAGCAATGCTGAAGCCAATAATCAAAACCCATGAAATCCAGGCTTCAATTCCTTTCTTGCCCCTAACCCTGAACATAAACCCTCACCTCTGCCAGCCAAAGTCTGGCTGCCTTAAGCCGGCATAAAGCCGGCTGGAACGACGTGCTAACACTTTAATCCTGAACATAAACCCTCACCTCTTTTCTGTCAGCATTCCTGAACAAAAATTTCGCCTGTATGTCGCGCTCATCAAAACTAAACTCATATGCCCTTTTACCGATTATTACTGAAGCCGATGCAGGCTTTGGGATTGTAAGCTCTGAATTTGACGCAAGAGTGTATGGGATTGAAGACGCTGTGAGATTTATCCCGATATCAAGCCTGTTGCCAACAACAAGATTGTCATTTTCAGCAAGAAGATAAACCAATCTGAAATTCGGGCTTCTTGTCTTGGCAAAGCTGATGAATTCATCGGCAAACGCCTTATAGTCCTCAGAGAGGTTTGAGGAGCTGTAGAGGGCGTTATTAATGATGACAGGGCTCTCTGAAATGAAATTTTCATAAAGGGACTTGAAAGCGGATGTTTCTGCCCCAGCCTGCACAGCAGGCCTTATTATCAGGAAGGCATAGCCCAACAGCACGACTGCGGCAAATATGTAATACTGCGCTTTCTTGTTCATCTTGCCCATATCAGTATCCTCTTTTTATTGGTCGCTGCATCTATGCCGTCGTTCTCAATCACCAAGTTGTAAATGCCTGTTTTAAGGGTTTCGTTTCCGATAAGGATAATATTGTTGTATCTCAAAATCGCATAGATTGTCTGGGCGTGCTGCCCAGTCCCATAGCCGAAAGAAGGCTCCAAAGCATCAGAAAACCTTTCGCTTTCCAGAAGGTATTCTGCCTTTGCAACCTCTGCAGCAGGCCTGCTTACAAAGATGAAAAGGCTGCCTGACCTTATGTCAGAGCTGGCATTCAGCTCTGAAGAAGCGGCAGATATTACGGCAGAGTCTTCATCAGAAGCCAAACCAAAGCTGTAGTTGTCTGCAACATAATATGCAATCATGCCTAAATCAGAAGGGGCGATGCCTGCCTCGGAATAGGAAACCATAAAAAGCATGTTGCTTACAGAAATTGCGCTTTCACTGCTTATGCTGCCCCTGAAAAGTTCAAGGGCATAGGAGCCGCTTTCAAGCGGAGTGTTTATTGCAATTGTGTAAATTCCATTCCCGCGGTCAGAAATGGAATACGGGTAGTCTGAATTGCCAAGCTTAAACGAAAATTCGTCCTTTCTGTAACCGCTGAGTGGAGTTGAGCCTGAGGCAACAGTTATGTTAAACCTTGCTATTGTGTCTGTGAATCCGGAAACATAGGGGAAGGTGATTGAAGCAGCTGCGGCAAGAGTGTCAACATCAAAGTCTGTTGAAGCAATGTTCTCGTTGTTCAGCAAATCAGCGCACTTAACGCTAAGGGAATTGCTGCCCTCGGGAAATCCCAAAATTGTTTCGTGATAAGTGCTGTTTGTAAACGAGAAACTGCTGTAAGGCGCAGAGGCAACCGAATACCTGCACTGGGCTTGCTCATTTGTCTCAACAGAGATTACAACATCTGAATGCACAGTGGTTCCCTGGGGGGTCACGATAGTTGTTACCGGCGCTGTGGTGTCAACAGTTTTTGAAATAATGCTGCTGTAGCTTCCATACACGCCTGCCAAATTCCTTGCTTTCACCCTCGCATAATAGGCTGCTGGGCCGGGCACAGTAACAGATGCATTTGTGAAGTTGCCTACAAATGCGCTGTAAACAGTGCTTGAGAAAGTTGATACGGCTGAAACCTGGAGATAATATCCATCCACGCCGCTGTCAATGTCACTGGCAGCAGTCCAGTTGAACGAAACTGTTGTAGTATTGACCTGAGCAACAGGATTAAGCATATTGGGCGTGCTTGGACCACTGCTGTCTACTCTCACAGTACGACTGGACACGTTTCCCCAGTTTCCGGCAACATCCAAACCCCTCACAATAAAATAGAAAATCCCATCAGAAACCGTAAAACCCCTTCTCCAAACGCCATCAAGACCAACCTCACGCTTCTCAACCCTAACACCAAAGTTTCCAGCAGCACTAACATTCACACAACTACCACCTTCATAACAAACATAAGACTGCAAACCAGAACCGCTAGTATTAGAACTCGACAACAACAAATTATACACATTATCATCATCCAACAAATCACCACCAACAGCAACAAACAAACCGCCAGTGACATTGCTGCTAAGCCCTATTTCAGCAGTATATGTTTCTGCACCATAGACGCTGGCAAAGGAAAAGTCTCTGGTCAGGTTTGCGATGTCCGAGATGTTATTGTCCATTTCATTGTAATCTGAAGGCACACCAGCAACAGCATAAACATTCACACCCATAAGCTGGGAACTGTCAACATGGGACTCAGAAAGCAGCATGCTCACTTTCAGAATATCTCCAACTGTCAGGTTGCCC